>JBKCXA010000292.1:0-12401 GCA_046316935.1 Prosthecobacter sp. | reverse complement strand
GGTCGAAGAAGCCCTTGCCGCCGCCCAACAAGGCGACATGCAACCCTTTCATGCCCTGCTCGATGTCGTGAGCCATCCATGGGATCACGACCGTCACCTGCCCGACTACGCGAAACCCGGCACCGCCGCCGGTTATCGCACCTTTTGTGGAACCTGAACTGCTTCAATTGATGCCCTCCAACGTCCTCGGAACCCCTCTCAAAGCCTGCTGCCACGATCCCCTGACCGGTTTCTACCGAGACGGCTACTGCCGCACCGGCCCGGATGACAAAGGCATGCACACCGTCTGTGCCGTGATGACTGCGGAGTTTCTCCTCTTCAGTCGCTCACGCGGCAATGACCTCAGCACGCCCGTTCCTGAGTTCGATTTCCCCGGCCTGCAACCCGGCGACAAATGGTGCCTCTGCATCAGCCGCTGGGCTGAAGCGCTGAAAGCCGGCCAAGCCCCGCTCGTCGTGCTGGAGGCCTGCCACATCCATGCGCTGGAGTTTGTCTCTCTGGAGGATTTGAAGGCGCACGCTGCATGAAGCTCAACGCAGCTCGAAGAGCGTCAAACTACGGCGTGGAGCTCTTGGGGCCGTTTTTGCCGGGCGGGAAGAACTCAATGGTGACGCCTTCTTTGCGAAAAGCCTTCTTCACCTCGTCGGCGAGTTGTTCGTAGCTGCGCTCGCGGAGGAGATGCTTCTTCGCGGCGGCTTCGCTTTCGGCGTCGCTCTTCACGTTTTCAACTTCGCGGAGGAAAGCGATCATGTGAGCGGCGTCGCCTTTGCCATCGAGGTGGTAGAAGAAGTAGGTCAAGAGACCGGCGGAGCCGTAATTCTCCGTTGCCATGCCGTCCTTGCCCAGTGCCTCGGCCCAGCGGCGGCCGTCGATGGTCATGAGCTCCTCCAAGTCGATCATCATGAAGGTTTTGTTCCCGCGGCCCATGTTGTCCGCATAGGCCTTCACCTGGCGGTTGAGGCCGATGAGGCTGAATTTGCCGTTGCTGTTGTATTCGAGCATCTCGACGTATTCGGCGCTGCCTTCGATGAACCACGTCGGCAGCACGGGCAGCCAGTGGTTCATCATCTGATGCGTGATCTCGTGGATGAGCGTGCCGTTGTCCTGAGCGTTGGGATTTTGCTCCAAAGTGACGCGGCTGCCCACGAGGCGCACGCCGAGGCTGCTGAGCGGGACCATTAGGGCTTTTTTGCCACTCATGTAAACACCGGCGGAGCCTTCGATGGCACCGGCGTCCATGTAATCCGCCTTGTTGGTGAAGAGACAGGCCTGGAAAATCTCGCGGAGGCGCTCTGGCGTGGGTTTCAAATCGAGCGGGAGCTGGCAGTTCAGCTCGTAGGTGGCCTCGAACATGCGGCCGAACTCACGCACGACGTTCGAGCCGAGCTTTGAATCGCACACGAATTCGTAATGCGGACTGCGATAGACGAACTCGCGCTTTTCCTCGTCCTCACGGACGACGACGACCTCAGGCTTGTCAGCGAGCGAAATGGTGCGCGGCCATTCTCTGAGCGCGGCACTGGTCTTTTCACCCGCGGCGGCAGGAACGGCGGAGGCCTGCGATTGGATGAAGGCCTGGTCCTCGGCGCTGAGGCGAGCCAGCGGCACCTCGAAGGTGCTGCCATTCGCCATGCGGATCTTCACCGCGTCAGATGTGGCGCTGACGAACGCCGCCTCGATCTTGCGGCCGTCCGTGCTGGTCCAGGTGCGGAGGGCGCTCTGGGCGAGAGCGGACGTGGCGGCCAGCAGGACAAGGAGAGGGATTTTCATGGTCGGAAGGGCCGCATGCTAACGAACCGTCCGCGAACTGGCGAGCAACTTTGCGCCGTGGGAGCGGTTTGCAGGCTTCATGATGACCGATCAACGCTCACGCCTTGCCAATCGCCCTTCGCATGGAAAAATGCCCGCCATGCGTCCTCTGGTCGTCCTCTTTGCCCTCAGCCTCTCCCTTGCCGCCCAGAACGGTGAACCACCTGCCCCGCCGAAAAACGGCGAGTCCCCTGCCCCTCCACCGCGTCGCGAAGGTGAGCGTCGTGGTCCTCCGAGCATGATGGGGGGCGGCAGCGGTGGCATCCGGCCTCCTGCGGGCTTTGAGAAGCTCAGCGAGGAAGAGCGCAATCTGATGCGCGAGGCTTTTGAAAAGGCCTGGAAGGACCCGAAGGTCATTGAGGCCCGTGACCAGGCCCTGCGGGCAAATGAGAATGTGCGCCGTGTGCTTCATGACGCGATGAGCAAGGATGATCCGAAGGTGGCGGCGCTGCTGGAGAAGATGAAGCCGCCGTTTGAGACGGATGACCGTGGCTTCCCCATCCTGCCGAGGCCTGATTCGCCCGATTTCGTGAAAGTCGCGAATGCCCGCCTGGGTGCTGAAATGATGTCGGTCTCCAAACCGGGCAAGCAGGAAGACACGCGCCGCTTCCATGAGAGGATCATGCAGCTCCCGCGCATGAAAGAGGCGATGGCCGCCCTCGAAACAACTCCACCCGCCGAACGTCTCGAGGCCCTGCGCAAGATCCGCGATCTCTACCGCCAGCTCGTGGGCGAGGAATTCGCCCGTTTCCGCAAGGTCCGCGAGGAGGGCGGCGGCGATCCGAATCGTCCACCCAAGCCGCCGAAGGCTCCGTGAACCGTTTTTACATATCGCCCGGCTTCTGAGTGCCTTTGGGATCCAGGAAAAGCATGCCACTGGGATGCACGCCGATGTAGGCGTAGATCTCCTCGATCTTGTCCTCAGGCACCACAACGCGGAACAGGCGGTTGATGAACACGCCTGAATTCGGCAGGCGCCCGGTCAGCACGGCATCGACTTTGGCTTGAAGGCTTCCCTCCGGCCATGGCACGCCTGCGGACTGACCCACGAGGTAGGTCTGCACGATGCGCTCTGCATGTCGGCGCACTTCACGACGGCGGGAATTGGTGAAATCCTCGATTTGCGGGCCGACCAGCATGACCGCGAGAAAGCCGCCCATAAGAATCTTGAGCCAGCGTTCGAGGCTGACGCCGAGATAAAAGCGTGGTGGTGGCAGGGAGCGTGTCATGACAGCAGGAGCAGGTCGGGAGGGTTCCGTTTGTGAGACGCCTCAAATCTATGTCAGGAATGCTTTAGCGTTTGTAAGGAGTTTTTAATTCCCGTTAACAGCAGCTAACCATTCCATGCCACACTGCCCCATGCCCAGCCTTCAGGCCTGACCATCGGCAGCGGCCTCATCCCGCTTGTTTTTCATGAAGCGGATGTCTTCTGCACGCTCGATGAAGACCGTGTCCTCGCAGATGTTCTTGGCATGATCGCCCACGCGTTCAAGGAAGCGGGCGATGAAGATGAGATGGATGTACCCCTCCAGTTCGGTGCCGCGGGTTTCCATGACGGCGATCATCTCGCGGTCGAGGGCCTTCTCGGCGTTGTCGAGTTCCTTGTCCAGCAGGCGGGCGGCGGCGGCGGCCTCGGAATCCCCGGCGATGAAGGCCTGGATGCTGGCCTCCAGATTACGGGCGCAGAGATCATAGACAGGCTGCATGAGCTTCACCTCTGGCATCTCCGGCAGGTTGTTGATGAGGCGGGCGCGTTTGGCTATGCTGCTGGCCTGATCGGCGATGCGCTCGAGGTTGTTCGCCACGCGGATGGTGCCCATGACAGCACGCAGATCATGGGCCGTGGGCTGGAATTTCACGAGCACCTGCATGCCCAGCTTGTCCACGGCCTTCTCCAACTCGTTCACGTCCTGATCAGCGGCGATGGCACTGTTGCAAAGATCGGTGTCCCTTTCCAGCAGGCCACGCATGGCGCACGCGAGATTCTTCTGAGCCATGCTGGCCATGGCGAGCACATCCTGGCGGAGGCGGTCGAGGGAGAAATTGAAGGTCGAAAGGATGTGCTCTTGCATCGGAAACGTCACAGGTAGTTCTTCTGGCAAAATGAGCATGTGACGATTTCGCCCCACTTTCGAGCGCTTCTTTGGCCTTCAGGCCATTTTTTGCGTTCTGGTGAACAGCCCCCTACCCGGCCGCCACAAGCCCGGACTTGTTCAAACCGGTGAAGTCGGCTACTTTCCACCCCCACTTCCTCCCCGAGAACCATGTTTGACTCCATCCGCAGGGCCAGATTGCAGCGCCAGGGGCTTTCCTGCGGTAAGACGCGGCGAAAGCATCAGGAGGGCGATCTTTTCGACGAGATGCGGACGCATCCCGCAGCCACCGTGGGCGTGTATGTGCTGTTTTTCGTCGGCCTGGCTATCCTTTTACGCATCGGAGCCTCGCTGGCGGA
Source organism: Prosthecobacter sp. (assembly GCA_046316935.1). Taxonomy (GTDB): domain Bacteria; phylum Verrucomicrobiota; class Verrucomicrobiia; order Verrucomicrobiales; family Verrucomicrobiaceae; genus Prosthecobacter. The sequence goes on along the minus strand of JBKCXA010000292.1, from coordinate 8,140 downwards.
AGGGGTGCCCCCTCCAGACTTCCTCGACTGGCTGAGCGTGGGTGCCATCGGCACGGCTCTCGTCGTCCATCAACGCGTGGCTTTGCAATGCGAGATGGAGGAGAACGCCACGCTGCTGCTTGTGCTCGGGACGCTGCTGCTTCACCTCGTGCTGGGAGCCATCGTGATCGACTTCGGCGGCAGCCAGGGCTGGCCGCCAGCCCTGCTCGGCATGGCGGTGCCTCATGTTTTTGCCCCACTGGTGCTCTCTGTGATGCTGGGGCGGAAAATCGGCCTCTTCGGGGCCATTTATTCCACGCTGCTCGGCTCCATGGTCTTTGGCGGCGTGCTCAATCCGATCACTTACCTGGCTACCTCGTCGCTTCTTGGCTTCCTGGCAGTGGTCTTCACCAACCGCGTGCGCAAACGCAACCGCCTCTTCAGCGCCGGCCTGTATGCGGGTGTGGCGGCTGCGGTCTTCTCCTTCCTGCTGCATGAGGCCTCCGGGCTGATGGAATCCGTCAAGATCACCCGCATGATCGGTGTCCCGTTCGTCATCGGCGTGCTCACCGGCATGGTCGTGGGCGGTTTCCTTCCGGTGCTGGAGCAGCTTTTTGGCGTCACCACCGAGGTGAGCTGGCTGGAACTGGCTGATCTGAACCACCCGCTGATGCGCCGCCTCTCCATCGAGGCCCCCGGCACCTATCATCACAGCCTTGTTGTGGCGAATCTGTCTGAAGCTGCGGCCGAGACCATCGGCGCCAGTGCCACCATGTGCCGTGTTTCCTCCTACTTTCACGACATCGGCAAGCTCTCAAAGCCGGAGTACTTCATCGAGAACATGGATCCCGCGGTAAACCCGCATGAGGACCTCACCGCCCGCATGAGCGCCCTGGTCATCATCGCCCATGTGAAAGATGGCGTGGACCTCGCCATCAAGCACAACCTAAACTCCCGCATCATCGATGTGATCGAGCAGCATCATGGCACCTCGCTCGCATGGTATTTCTACCGCCAGGCGCTCGATCAAAAAGCCGAGATGCTCCGCCTCGTGGAGCAGGACAAGGCCAAGGAGGACGATGTGCCGCAGGTGAGCGAGGAGGTCTTCCGTTACCCGGGGCCGAGACCGCAGTTTAAAGAGGCCGCCATCATCTCACTGGCGGATGCCGTGGAGAGCGCCTCCCGGACGCTGGAAAAGCCCAACGCCTCCCGCATCGAGACGATGGTGAGCGAGATCGTGCAGGCCCGCATGCTCGACGGCCAGCTTGACGAATGTGACCTGACCATTGCCGAGCTGGCCAGGGTGAAGGCCAGCTTTTGCAAGACGCTGCTGAGCATGATGCACGGCCGCATCAAGTATCAAAAAGCCGTCGAGGCGGCTCCCACGACCATGATCGCCCGCGATGAGCCGAAACCGATGCTTGTCAGTCCCGGCGAGCCTCCCACCACAGCCTCGATGAAAATCGTCGAGGCCTCCTTCGCCGGTCCGGAAGCCGAGGCGAACGTGAAAAAACGCTCACGCCGGAAAACCCCGCCCGCCTCCGCCGCCTGATGCCCGCGAAACGTCCCGCGCTGCCCAAGCTCGTGCTGTTTAACCGGCAGAAATCGCAACCGGTGCCTCTTCCCTGGCTACGCCGCATCGCCAAAAACGCCCTCCCGGCCTGCCTCGCCGCCGCGAAGATGCGTGAGGATTCGGTGCTGGCCGACCTGCCCGAGGTGGAGATCACCTATGTATCCGATGCGGAGATCGCCCGGGTGCATGGTGAGTTCCTCGACGATGCCACGCCCACCGATGTCATCACCTTCCATCATGGAGAAATCCTGATCAGCGCCGAAACCGCTGCCCGCCAGGCCCTCGACCACGGTCAGACACTTGATCACGAACTCGCTCTCTACCTCGTCCACGGCTTGCTGCACCTCGCCGGCTGGCATGATGAAGATGATCAAGAGGCTGCGGAGATGGCCCGCACCCAGGAGGCAATCCTCCAGCAGGCGGCATCCGCACTGACCGCGAGTCGCTGACTCACGGCACGATCTCCACCGGCGTGCCCACGTGCACCTCGTGGAAGAATTTTTCCACCATGTGCCCCGGCATGCGAATGCAACCATGTGAGGCAGGATAACCGGGCAAGTAGCCCTGATGCATGCCCACTCCGCCATAGACACGCATGAAATAGTACATTTTGGCCCCGTCGAATCTCCCGCCCGGCGGACGTGGGTCCTTCCGATTGTCGATGTTCGTCGCGAGGATGTTCCCCTCGTCGTCGATGTAGTCGCCGTAGATTGAGGACAGGTGATCGATGTCCTTCTCGATGATCTTGTAGCGCCCCGGACGGGTGTCATAGCCCTCCGAGCCGGATGAGATGGGTGATCCGCCCGCCAGCTGACCACCCTTGAAAAGATACACCATCTGCTCGCTGAGAGAGATCATGATGGAGGGCCTCCCGTGGAGCTGGTCCGCATGCCAGAAAGAACCGTCATTTTCGAGCCGCAGCAGGCGCTTCACCTTCCCGGTCACAAATCGCGTGACCCGCGGGATGTCACCGGTCACCACACGACGGGCGAAGCGGAAGCTGCTGTTGCCCGCCGTCTGCATCGTGTTGCAGTGGGTGAGCAGCAGAGGCAGGCAGAGAAGGCCGAGGACGCGTCGGAGAGGCATGCAGGGATGTTTCTGGCCTTCATCACCCTTCGAAGCAAGGCGCAAAACCGCCGCTGTGCGGCTTCTGGCAAAGGTTATGGTTGAAAACCAGCCCCGCGTGGAAAGAAAGGGGCCTGCCCTTCGCTCTCGTTTTCCCGTCTTCTCTTTCCAACCGCCTTGATGCCGCCACTACGGTTCGTTTTTCTGATTCTGATGCTCCTGCTTCCCGCCGGGACCCTTTTGCGTGCGGAAGAGCCGGGGGCACGCCGCATCGTCTGGCAGCCGGTTCAGCGTTACTTCATCCGCCGTCAGGGAGGCGAGCTGCCGGTGGAGGGACGCCGCCGGCTGAACTCCTTCAATGCCTACACGCACCTCGGCACGGATTTCGGTTTCCACGGCCCCGCCGAGCACGAGATCGAGTGGGTCAGTGACGAGGTCAAAGTTCATCTCGGCCAGCAGCCGGATGCCTGGGCAGGAATGTGGCACAGCCTCGCCGGGCAGGCGCGTCACCCGCAGCAGGTACTCGACTTTGCCCGCCCCTTCCCCGCTGGGATTGCGGACCTTTGCCAACCACGCATCACCCAGATCATGCTGGAGGCGGGCGGCCGCGGGCGCATCAAGATGGAAATCAAAGATGCAGCCGGCACCATCCTTTGGGAAAAAATCACCGCGTTCACCGACGAGAAGGTGCTCATGAGCTCCTACCCGCTGCCCGTGGAACAGCTACGTGGAGCCAAGGTCCTCGTCTGGACTGCGGAGCCCGGTAGCGAGGTCATCGTGCGCGGCATTCACCTCGGTGTCGAGGTCCAGAGCATGCCGCGGGACCTTTACACCTTCTCAGCCTGCTACGCGAAGCTCCTCCGCTGTCACAATCTCGGCAGCGGTTTCACCCGCGACCGTGCACACCTCGACGAGGGGGCCTTCGAGAGCATCGCCGCCACTGGATTGATGCTGCTCGCCACCGCCGCCGCCGCCGATCCTGAGCTGGCGGTCGTCACGCCCGAATTCGCCCGTGATGTCATCGGCAGCAGCCATGAGGCGGTGTTACGGCTGAAACGCGCCCGCGGCCTGCTTCCCCATTTTGTGTGGAAGCTCGGCAATGAATACCTCATCCACCCCAACACCGAATACAGCACGGTGGACACCGCCATCTACAGCCAGTGCGCCCTGATCGCCCAGCGCATGCTCGGCATGGAAAAAGAGGCCGCCGAGACCCTCGCCCTCATCCGGGGCATCGAGGTCGAGTCACTCCGCCTGCCCTCCGGCCATCTTTCCCACGGGCTGGACCACGATGGCACCCGCCTGCTGCCACACGGCTGGCGGGATTGGGGTGGCGAGACCGCGCTCGTCCTGCTCACCCAGCGCATGGCCAGCCCCGGCTGTGCGGTCGCCGCCTCGGACCGACCCGGCCGCGCCTGGCAGGGCACTGGTTTCATCACTGAGATCCAAGGCCTTCTGCATCCCGATTTTGATCGAGATGAGGCAGATGCGCTCGACGGCGTGCAGTGGCGCCCGGTGCGTCAGGTCATGCTCGGAGCGCAGCAGGCCTACTTTCGTCATGCCATGCCGCAGAGCCTCGCAGCAAGGCTCGGCATCCATGGCCTCTCCGCGGGTGAAAACCAATACGGGAATGCCTATCACGTCGGCGGGGTGGATCTCAGCGGCCAGACGCTCATCCACCCTCACTACATCCTCATGAGCGCCGCGCTCGAACCCGAGCCCGCCCAAGTGCTCAGCCTGCTCGAACGCCTCGAAAAAGCCGGTTACTTCCCGCCTTGGGGAATGGTCGAGAATCTCACCGCGGATGGTGCCAGTTACCTTCCCATGAATGGGGCGCTCAACGCCGGTTTCGAGGCACTCGGTGCCTACCACCTTCTCGTCAAAAACCGCCGCATCGCGAATACCATCCACGAGGCCAGCCGCCACTGCCCGGAGATTCGCCAGGCCATGACCCTGTTCTATCCGGACAACACGCCCGCCGCGACGCGAGGAGCGCAATGACTCAGAAAAGTCCCGCTTGCCAATTTGGATTACACCCGTAATCCATTCAGGATCACAGGTGTAATCCATGAGCCTCCAGCCCTCCACGCCCTCTCTCCCTGCCTTTTCGCTTTGGGTGCTCGTGCTCGGTGCACCTGCCTTGGCCGCCCAGAAATACGACAACCCCACGCCCTGGTCCTACCAGCGGCTTCAGCGTCCGGCGATTCCCGCCACGAAAGACACCACTTGGCCCAAAGACGACCTCGACCGCTTCATCCTCGCTCGTCTCGAAACAGAAAACCTCCATCCCATCGGCGATGCGTCGCGTGCGACGCTCATTCGACGTGCTTCCTTCGATCTGCGCGGCCTTCCGCCATCTCAAACCGAGGTCGAGGCCTTCCTGCGCGATCCTTCACCCGATGACCTCGCCTTCGCGAAGATCGTGGATGCCTTCCTCCAATCCGAACGCTTCGGCGAGCGCTGGGCGCGGCATTGGCTCGATGTCGTTCGCTACGCCGACAGCGTGGGCCGCGTGTGGAATGCACCGTTTCTGTATGCCGCGCGTTATCGCGACTGGGTGAGCGATTCCTTCAACGAAGACAAGCCCTACAATCGCTTCGTCGCCGAGCAGATCGCGGGCGATTTGCTGCCTGCAAAGACCGTGCTACAGCGCCGCGATCAAATCGTCGGCACAGGCATGCTCGCGCTCGGCAGCATGAACGTGCAGGAGGGCGACTACGAGCAGTACATCCTCGATCAAGTCGATGACCAGATCGACGTCGTTGGACGCGCCTTCCTCGGCCTCACGCTCGCCTGCGCCCGTTGTCACGATCACAAAACAGAGCCCGTCACCATGCGCGATTACTATGCGCTCGCCGGCATCTTCTACAGCAGCCGCACGCTCAGCGGCACGCCGAATCGCAACGAAGGTGTCGGTGGCGGTTACGTCAGCCCCGAGGCGCTCGTCGATCTGCCCACGGAGCTCGATGAAGCCGTCGGCCCGCCGCAAAAACTGCCCGCAGGCATCCACTCGATGGATGACCTCCGCGAGCTCGGCAATCCGAAGGAAACCATCCGCTACGACCACGATCCGCACTTCTGCATGGGCGTCATCGACGCCGAGATCAAAGACTGCGAAATCGCCATCGGCGGCGATCCGCATGATCGCGACACCGCGCCCGCTCGCGGCGAAATGAAGCTCCCCGCCTTGCCACCGATGCCGAAAGTGCCCGCGCAAAGCTCCGGCCGCCTCGAATTCGCCGAATGGCTCACGCAGCCCACGCATCCGCTCACCTCACGCGTGATGGTGAACCGCCTCTGGCAGCATCTTTTCGGCGAAGGCCTCGTGCGCACCCCCGATGACTTCGGCATCACCGGTGCCGATCCCTCGCATCCCGAACTGCTCGACCATCTCGCCATTCGTTTCGTCGAAAACGGCTACAGCATGAAGAAGATGATCCGCGCCATGATGCTCAGCCGCACCTACCGTCTCGCCACCACTGGCAATCCCGAGCATCCCGATGCCGGCAACAAACTCCGCTGGCGTCAAAACCCGAAGCGCCTCGAACTCGAACCGCTGCGCGACACGCTGCTGCAACTCGCCGGTCAACTCACCTTCGACCGCCCCGAAGGCATCCAAGTCGCCGGAAGCGGTGGCAAAGGCCGTCACGGCATCACGCGTGGGCTGCTGGGTATCGAGGAGCCCTATCGCACCATCTACCTGCCCGTCGTCCGCGACAACGTGCCCGAACTCTTCAGCACCTTCGACTTCCCCGGCCCCACCCAAATCAAAGGCCAGCGGGATGTGACGACCGTCGCCCCGCAGGCCTTGTTTTTCATGAACAACCCCTTCGTCGAGCAAATCGCCGCTCAAATCACAGAGAAGGCCGGAAAAGATACGAAAGCCATCTACCAGCTCCTTTTGGGCCGCGAACCCACTTCCGAAGAAATCACCGACGCACGCGATTTGGACGACCAAACGCTCGTGCATGCCCTGTTGGGCACCGCTGAGTTTCGCTACGTCTTCTGAACCAATCCATCCGACAGAAAAATTGAGGACAGAAAGATTTCAGAACCCAAATTTTTCTGTCCCCAATCTTCCTGTCAAAAATCAACATCCATGACCACCCGCCGCTCCATTCTCCAATCCACCAGCGCTGGCTTTGGCTGGCTGGCGTTCAATGCGCTGCATCAGCAGTGGGCGAGTGCGGCGGCGCCGCCGAAGACGATCAATCCGCTCGCTCCGAAGGCGCCGCATTTCGCGGCGAAGGCCAAACGCGTGATTTTCATGTTCATGCAAGGCGGACCGAGCCATCTGGACACGTTTGATTACAAGCCGGAGCTAGTGAAGGCGCAGGAAGCCAAGACGGCGAAGTACATGGGCACCGCGTTCGACTTCAAACCGCGCGGCAAGAGCGGTCTCATGATCTCGGATGCGTTTCCGGAGCTGTCGAAGCAGGCGGCCGATCTCTGCATCCTCAACGGCATGCAACCCCGCACGAACGCCCATCAGATGGCCACGGTGGCGCTGCACATCGGCAGCGAGACCTTTGTGCGGCCTTCGATGGGTGCATGGATCGTTTACGGGCTCGGCAGCGAGGCGGAGGACCTGCCGGGCTTTGTCACCATCAATCCGGTGGCCGACACCGGCGGCGCGATGAACTACGGCTCGGCGTTTTTGCCCGCGAGCTTCCAGGGCACACGACTCAGCACCACCGGCGGCGGCGTTCCTGATCTCTCGAATGGCAGGCTCAGCGACGCGCAGCAGCGCAAGCAGATCGAATTCATCCAAAAAGCCAACCGCAGGCTCCTCGCGGGCGATCCGGGCAATCCTGAACTCGAAGGCATCATTCAAAGTTACGAGCTCGCCTACAAAATGCAGACCAGCGTGCCCGACGTGCTCGATCTCGACCAAGAGCCCGCACACATCCGCGAGCTCTACGGCCTCGACAGCGGCGACACCGAGCGCTTCGGCACGCAGTGCCTCATGGCGCGTCGTTTGGCGGAGAAAGGCGTGCGCTTCATCCAGCTCACCAGCACCGGCTGGGACCACCATCAGCAACTCCGCGAAGGCATCACCCGTCAGGCAGGCAGCATCGACAAACCCATCGCCGGCCTCATCGCCGACCTGAAGCAGCGCGACATGCTCAAAGACACCCTCATCCTCTGGGGAGGCGAATTCGGCCGCGGATCGAGCTACGACAACGAGCTCTACAACGGTCGCGGTCACAACGGACGCGGCTACACCATGTGGATGGCCGGTGGCGGCGTGAAAGGCGGCTTCACCTACGGCAGCACCAACGAAATGGGCGACACGGCCGAAGCCGGAATCATCACCACTCACGACCTCCACGCCACAGTGCTCCATCTCCTCGGCATCAACCACGAGCGCCTCACCTACCGTTACTCAGGCCGAAATTTCCGCCTCACCGACGTGCATGGCGAGGTGGCGAAGGACATTTTGGCGTAAAACATGTCAGCTTTTGAAACCCGAGGCGCCAAGGGGACAAGTTTCTGGAATCCGTGCAACTTGCACAACAATTC
>JBKCXA010000291.1:0-10786 GCA_046316935.1 Prosthecobacter sp. | reverse complement strand
GCAGCGTGTCGCCCTTGGCGATGACTTCGAGGCGGTTCCACTCGCCGCTGGGGCTTTCGACATCGTTTTTGCCGCGGAAGCCCACGGTGTCGCTCCAGTCCTCGTCGCGACCTTTCCAATTGATGCGGCCTTTGGTCACGGTCTGGCGTGGAGAGCCTTGTTTCCAAATTTTCTCCTTATCGCGGTCGAGCACGAACTCAGCCGAGAGCGAGGTCGTGAGCTCCGTGCCATCCGCGAGCTTCGGCGAGAGCACGAGGATGTCGCCCACGCCGCCCTCAATGATCTGCGCCTCGATGCTGGCCATCCACGTGTCGCTGTAGGCTCCGTGCGGGCCGTAGGCGTGGAGGAGGATGCCGTTATCCTTGGCCTTCTTTTCGCGTGAACCCCAGGTCTTCGTGCCCCATTTGAATTCGAGAACGAGGTGGTAGTCGCGGTAGTTTTCCTTCGTCGCGACATAGCCGTAGCCGCGACCGGAGATGTTGAAGCTGCCGTCAGCGGCGAATTTCCAGATGTCCTTCGGCGCATCGTGGAAGTCCATTTTGGGGTTCACATGATGCTCGACGTTGCCCGATTTGATGACTTCAAGCAGGTCGATCTTTTTTGTCACCGGCTGGGCGGTGCAAAGGACGGAAGAGACGAAAAGGACAGAAAGGACGAAGCTGCGCATGGCTGACATACGAGCAATACGCGACCACCTTCCCCGATGAGGCGCGAAATGGGGCGAAGAATGGTGCTTTTGTGATTGGGGCGGCTCATCCGCTGAAATTCAGCATCGAAGCGAGGGTTCTCTTGAGTTGGTGAAACTTGGTCTAACAGACAGGATAATCGCCGGGGGATGGAAACATCACGCCACCAGCCCCTTCACCACCTTTGCGGGATTCACGCCGGTGAGGCGGAAGTCGAGGCCTTGGAAGCGGTAGCTGAGTTTGTTATGATCGAGGCCGAAGAGATGCAGGATCGTAGCGTGGAAGTCGTGGATGGACACGGGATCGCGGGCGACGTGCCAGGCGAAGTCGTCGGTCTCGCCATACACCTGGCCTCCCTTGATGCCGCCGCCGGCCATCCACAGGCTGAAGGCATAGGGATGATGATCGCGGCCGGTGACTTTCTTGAAGCCCTTGCGGTTTTCGCCGAGCGCGGTCCGGCCGAACTCGCTGCCCCACACGACGAGCGTGGTGTCGAGCAGGCCGCGCTGTTTGAGGTCCTTCAGCAGCGCGGCGATGGGTTGATCGACCATCTGGCAATTGTGCGCGAGCTGCGGATCGAGCGCGCTGTGATGATCCCACGAGGCGTGGATGATGTTCACAAAGCGAACGCCGCGCTCGACCATGCGCCGCGCCTGCAGGCAGTGTCGCGAGAAGGTCTGGAAATTGCCGATGCCGCCGAGGTTGCTCTTGATGGGCGGTTCGACGCGATTCACGCCGTAGGCATCGAGCGTGGCCTGCGATTCGCCCGCGAGATCGACCAACTCCGGCGCGGCGCTTTGCATGCGGAAGGCGAGCTCGTAGCTGTTGATGCGCGCCGCGATCTCGGGATCGCCGATGTGCTTGTGCTGGAGTTTGTTCAGGTCGTTCAGCGCACGGATGCTGGCGGATTGCATCTCCGGCGTGATGCCGTCGGGATTGGCGAGATTCAAAACCGGCGAGGCTCCATTGCGAAACATCACTCCCGAATACGACGACGGCAAAAAGCCGCTCGACCACGTCGAGCTGCCGCCTGGCAGGCCGCGGCCTTTACTGACCATCACGACATACGAAGGCAGCTCCTGCGAGGCAGTGCCGAGGCCATACGTGACCCACGAACCGACGCTCGGACGCCCGAGAAGCGCCGCGCCGCAGTTCAGCATGAGCTGGCCGGGCAGGTGGTTGAACTGCGTGGTGTGCATCGAGCGCACCAGCGCGATGTCGTCCGCGCAGGTGGCGATGTGCGGCAGCAGATCGCTGATGTCCATGCCGCACTGCCCGTGCTTTTTGAAGACGCGGCTCGTGCCCATCACCGTGGCCGATTCCTTCTGCAAAAAGGCAAACTTCGCATCGCCCACGATCGAGTCCGGCAACGGCTGGCCGTCGTATTTATTTAAGAGCGGCTTCGGATCAAAGAGGTCCATCTGCGACGGCCCGCCTTCGAGGAAGATGAAGATGCAGCGCTCCGCCTTCGGCGCGAAATGCGACACGCGAGTGGCGAGCGGATTCGCTGGGATACTCGCCTCTTCCGCCAGCAAGCCGTCCTGCTTCAACAACGACGCCAAAGCCAACGTCCCCAGCCCGCAGGAACTCGTCGCGAGGAAATCGCGGCGGGTTTGCGTGAAGTGTTGTTCGAAGGGGGACATGCGGTGGAGGTTACGGCTGCTTGGCAGGTGCTTTTGCGTTATCCGCGGTTTGAAGCACAAACTCCATCGCTTTCACGGTGTCGTCGTAGCTCGTTGAGTGTCCGCCACCGTCGTGGTGGATACTCAGCACGCGTTTGAGCTTCTTGGCGAGGCGTAGCGTGCTGTCGGGTGGGACGCTGGTATCCTTGCCGCCGGTGGTGAGGGCGATGGGCATGGTGAGGCGGTCGGCGTGGAGTTCGGGGCTGCGCTTCTCGCGTTCGTCGGCGCTGCCGTAGGAGGTGTCGATGGCTTCTTTGAAGCCTGCATACTCGACGAGATTGGCGGTGGGGTTCAGGGCGCAGACGCCCGCAATGGGTTCAGGATGCAAGGTGGCGAAAATGAGCGCCGAGGTGCCGCCCATAGACCCTCCGGCGATGAAGACGCGGTTCACGCGATGGCGCTTCTTCACCTCCGCGATGATCTGAAGCACATCCGCATCCGCCTTCGGTCCCATCCACGATGTTTTGGCGCGGTAATCGGGTGAGATGAAGATCAAACCGTGCCTGTCGGCGACCTCGCGCAGGGCGCGGCATTCATCGCGAGCATCGCGGATGAACTGCCAGCGATCCGAACCGTGGCCGTGGAGCGCGATGAGCACGTCATGCGGCTTTTGCGGCTCAAAACCGGTCGGAAGGCGTTCGACGTAGCGTTGCTCGGTTTGATCGATTTGAGCCTTGAAGACGATGTCTTGCGGATTCGCGGCTTTTTGGGTCCAAAGCCACTTTTCGAGCGAATCCGGCGGCGCGACGACGCTGAGGTCCTGCGCTTTCACGAGGCGGCTGGCGAGCTTGTCGGCATCGGGCGGCAAGGCCACGACGACATCCCATTCCTGCGGACCGAAGCTGAGCGACCAGTTCATGATCCACGCGTAGTGCTTGTGGAAGGTTTGAGGGGTCTTTTCGGTGAGTTGGCCGGGCACGGCGATGACGACGAGGTCCGGTTTCATCGAACGCACGGCCTTCGCGGCGGTTTCGAGTTCTGCGAGCGTTTTGCCCGCGGTGGGCCAGAGCTTCACGGTGATCTGCGCCCCGGGATGCAGCTTCTTCAAGGCAGTGCCGATGTGTTGATCATACGGCGGCATCGCGAAGACGGTGACCGGTTTGCCTTCGCCGAGAAGCTTGAACGTGTGCGCGAGGGGATTCGGCGGTGGTGGCTCGTCACGCAGCGAAACTTCCTGACCGGTGATGGTCTTCGCGATGGTTTCGGCGAAGAGCTTGTGGCCATCCATGTTCGGGTGGATGGCGTCGCTGAGCAGCAGGTTCCATTCGAGTGCGTCCTTGGCCCGCACGGCCTCGAAAGCCGCGAAGCAGTCCGCAACGCCAAGCGACTCCGCCTTCGCGAGATCACGAATGGCCTGCGAATACTCCGCGAGCCTTGCCACGGGCCGCTGCGGCGAATCGACGATGCTGTTTTGCGTGCACAGCACGACTTCCGCGCCTGCATCGAGGCAGCGCTGGATGATTTGGCGCATGTTCGCGATGAAATCGGCCACAGGCACTCGAACGAGGTCGTTCATGCCGAACATGATCGTCACCAGATGCGGCTTGTGGGCCAAAACATCGCGCTCCAGTCGCGCGAGGCCGCCTTTGCTCGTGTCACCGCTGATGCCAGCGTTGCGAACGGTGACTTTGGCCTTCGGACGGAGCTTTTGCAGCGCGATTTGAAGCATCTCTGGATACGCCCGCATGCCGCCGCTGTGATAATAGACGCCCGTGATGCTGTCGCCGATGCAGACGATGCGCACGGGCTCTTTCGCATTGGCGAGGAGGTGGCGTGTCTTTTCCACACCTGCGGAGAGAAGCTGCGAGGCGCTGAAAAGAACCAGGGCGAGAAGTCGAAAGGGCATGAGGGTAGGTATTACGATGGTCGACAGGGTATTTGCCGAACTGAAAGGATGGCGAGGGCATCTGGCTCAAAATCCGGGCAAAAAGCGTTTGAAAGGCAGGGGGCGGGCACTAGAATCCGCGCCCTTCACCCCACCCCCACTTTTCCAATGGCTGACGCTGCAAACAAATACGCCCACAACGTGACTGGAGCCTACTATGTCGATGACCAGTGCATTGATTGCGACCTCTGCCGTGAAACGGCCCCGGCAAACTTCAAGCGGGATGACGATGGTGGTCACTCATATGTCTTCAAGCAGCCCGAAAGCGACGAGGAGCGCAATCTCTGCGAGGAGGCCCTGACCGGCTGTCCGGTGGAGGCCATCGGACGGGATGGCGAGGGCTGATTTCAGCCTCCAGCTCTTCCACAAGCAGGCTCCCGCTGGTCCAGCGGGAGCTTTTTGTTGGACGGTCAATTGAGCAGCAGCCAGCGGGAGGCCACCACTTGCTTGATCCAGACGCATTGCTCCGACTGGGCATTCGCCGGATAGGCGATCTTCAATGTGTAGCCGCTCATGCCATTACCGCTTTTGGTATGGGCGAGCTGGTCGGCAAGCCAGCGCCCCAGCTCGGACTCCCGTTCACAATAGCCGTAGAGCATGTCCACCCCGTTGGCGGCGACCAATTTGACACACAGGAAACGGGAGGAATCCTCAAACTCGTAGTTATAGTAATCAAACAGCCTGACAAAGGCTCGAATCTGGACGGACTCGGCAGGCTTGAGCTTCTTCAATTCGGCGAAGGCCGGGCTGGTGTAGCCGGCAAGGCTTTCCCAATCGACGAGAAACTTGCCGTTGGCACCACGGCGCATCGCGACCTCTGCGAGCCCTGTGGGCCGGCTGCTGGCGTAGCTGAAGTAAAGAATCTCTTCCTTGCCGTCCAGGATGAAGCGGGACTTTTGTTTCAGTTCAGTGTGATCGGGGTCTGTTTCGCGCTGACGGTCGTAATGGTCTTCCATCAAGGGCTTCACCCGCTCCTGGTTGTAAACATAAGGGATGCGTTCTTTGACGGTGATGGCTTTCCAGTAGGCTTCGATGGTTTCGATGGCTTCCAGATAGTCGGGAGCCTTGTCCTGTAGCGGAAGGTCCTGAAACTGTCCTGGCAGGGGGATGTCTCCACTCACGTCACTTTCCTTGGTGGGGGCCATCTCCTGGAGGGAGACAGTAGGTGCGTCAGGCGTGGAGGAATTGGTGAGAATGCCTGCCTCGGCGTCGAGCCCGAGCTTTTCCAGTTCACGCAAGCGCGCCTCATGAACCCGAGCACGCTCAGTGATCACACGACGCTTGTCCAAATCCTGGAAGAACCAGCGCCACCCACCGATCAGCACCAAGACCAGCAACACACACAAAGTGCCCGTGACGCCCATGAAGGCGCGGTGGGGTGTGGTTGAGCCGGAAGTCATGAAGGGAGTGTGGCTGAGCTGAGGCGGAAGATAGATAATGACGGGGCGGGCTTTGATCTCAAGCATTTCCCAACCTTCGTTTCAAAACGGAAGCTGGTGTTCCTGCCGCCAGGCAGCCCGGCACGTTGCCAGATTGTTTTTTACGTTTAGTATCCGCCTCCCACCCATGACAGACCACCGAGAGAAGGCCCGCCGCGTCATCCAGCTTGAGATTGAGGAGCTGCGGAGGCTGCATGACCGCGTGGATGACTCGCTGGGACGGGCGGTGGAGCTGATGCGCTCCTGCCTGGAGAACCGGGGGAAGATCATCGTCTGCGGTGTGGGCAAGAGCGGTAGTATAGGCCGGAAGCTGGCGGCCACCTTGAATAGCACCGGGGCCACTAGCGTGGCTCTGGACGTGGGCGATGCCCTGCATGGGGACCTCGGCGTCATTGATCCGGGGGACCTGGCCATCATGCTGAGCGCCAGCGGGGAGACGGCGGAGCTTCTGGCGCTGCTGCCGCACGCGAAACGCTTTGGCCTGCCCGTCATTGCCCTCACCGGCGGGCTGAAATCGACCCTGGCCCGCAATGCGGATGTGGTGCTCGACACGCAGGTGGAACAGGAGGCCTGCCCGCTGAATCTCGCGCCCACCTCCAGCACGACGGTCATGCTCGTGCTGAGTGATGCGCTGGCGATGGTGCTGCTGGAGGCGCGTGGTTTTCAGCAGGCGGACTTTGCCAGGCTGCACCCCGGGGGCTCACTGGGACGGGCGCTGCTCACCCGGGTGAGCGACGTGATGCGATCTGGCGCTCAACTGGCGCTGGTGCGGCCTGAGACCCAGGTCCGGGAGGCGCTGCAGGAGATGACGAAGGCCCGCAGCGGTGCCGCGGTCGTGGTCAACCCGGATGGCGGGCTGGCCGGGGTCTTCACCCACGGCGACTTCGTTCGTGCCTTTCAGCGGGACTCGGCCATTGCGGACCGCCCGGTGGAGGAGTTCATGACTCGGAAGCCGGTTTCGATCCAGGCCGACAAACTGGCGGCCGAGGTGCTGGCCACCTTGGAAAAATGCCGCGTCGATGATTTGGTCGTGGTGGACGCCGAAGACCGCCCGGTGGGCATGGTCGATACACAGGACCTCACCCGTCTGCGGCTTCTGTAGCATCAACTTGGGCGCAGGGGTCAGAAGTCCTGCACCTCGCGGTAGTGGCGCACTTTGTGGCCGCGTTTGGCCAGCAGTTCCAGCAGGCCGGCCTCGCCCGTGAGATGCCCGGCACCGACGAGCACCATGGCCTTTTCACCTCGGTTCAACATGGCGTCCAGCTTGTCCACCCAGACGATGTTGCGGGCGGTGAGAAACATGTTCAGCAGGTCCGGATGCTTGGCGGCTTCACGAAAGAGCAGGTCGTTGAGCGCGGCGATGTCTCCTCGTTTCCATGCTCCGATCATTTTCTCATACTCCTGCGAGACGGAGGAAAGCTCTGCCAAAGTCTGGTCAAGCAGCTCCTGCTGCTGCCGGTTGGAAAGAGAGGCAAAGAGCTGGAGCTGGAAATCGGTGGTTTCCAGTCCTTCGCCCGGCTTGCCATCCTCTCGCGCCCGATTTCCAAAGTGAGTATCAACGCCCAGGTCCGGAGTGGCGCCGAGGATGGCGTATTCCTTGGCGGTCATCATGAGACTCACAAACCAGGGGCGGAAGCGGTTCATCGAGGAAGGTTCGATGCCGCGTTTCGAGGCCCATTCCTTCACCGCCGTCCAGGCCTGGGCGCTGATGTTGGCATCGAGGGAGGCATCCGCGGAGTACATGCCGAGCTGCGCCATCTTGCGGGATAGGTCAGGGCTGGAGCCTTCGCCGGGAGGCAGTTCGAGCACCAGCTTGTCCGAGAACATGTAGGCTGCCTCGTAGCCCGGGGCCAGCGGGTAGTCGCCCTCACGCAAAATGTGAATCGTGCCGCACAGGAAGAGGCGGCCGCCGTGATCGCTGTCCACCACCCAGACACAGCCATCTCCCGCGCCGTCTGAGACGAACTCGGCCGTTTCGGCTTTCGCTGGTGCCGCCTCGCGCTTCCGGCAGCTGGAAAGCAGCAAAAAGATCGCGAAGAGGGAGAAAATGGCGCGGACAGGCAGCACGGCCGATTCAAACACGCGACGAGACGCCCCCGCAACCGTCTTCTGGATGCCCGCCAGGCGTTAGGATCAGACGAGGTGATTTTCCAATTCCCATTTCTCGCTCCCTCCGCCATCCTGCGGCGACCTTTTTTCAACAGCCATGCCCATCTCACCTGATCAATACGAAAAGCTCGGCAGCTTCTACCTCGGCCGCGAATACGATCTCAACGCCAAGGCGATCAAAGACGACCTTGTGCTCTACGATTCGAAGGACCTCGTCACGCACGGCGTGGTGCTGGGCATGACGGGAAGCGGCAAAACGGGCCTTTGCCTCGGATTGCTCGAAGAAGCCGCCATCGATGGCGTGCCCGTGATCGCCATCGATCCGAAGGGCGACATTGGAAATGCGCTACTCACTTTCCCGAATCTCGATGCGAAGGAGTTCCGCCCGTGGATCAATGAAGATGAAGCACGTCGCAAAGGCCAGTCGCCGGATGATTACGCCGCTTCGCAGGCCGCGACGTGGCAGAAGGGCCTCGGTGACTGGGGACAGAGCGCGGATCGCATCAAGAAGCTGCGCGAGATGGTCGATATGGCGATCTACACGCCCGGTAGCAACAGCGGCCTGCCCGTTTCGATTTTGAGCTCGCTAAACTGCCCGCCCGCGGAGGTCATGGACGACGCGGAAGCGCTCGCGGATCGCATTGAGAGCACCGTTTCATCCATGCTTGGCCTCATGGGCATCGAGGCAGACCCGGTGCAATCGCCGGAGCACATCCTGCTGAGCAACATCGTGGCGCATTGCTGGAAAAAAGGTCAAAACCTCACGCTCGAAAACCTCGTGCGGCACATCCAGCAGCCGCCGATTCGGAAAATCGGCGTCGTGGACCTTGAGTCGTTCTTCCCGGAGGCGAAACGCACGCCGCTGGCGATGAAGCTGAACAACTTGCTCGCCTCGCCTGGCTTCAGCACGTGGTTGGAGGGCGAGCCGCTGGACATTCAGCGCATGTATTACACGAAGGAAGGGAAGCCACGCGTCACCATTTTCTGCATCGCACATCTCAGCGACACGGAGCGCATGTTCTTTGTGTCGCTGCTCTTGAATCAACTCCTCGGCTGGATGCGCACGCAGCAGGGCACCACCTCGCTTCGCGCCATTTTCTACATGGACGAGATCTTCGGCTACCTGCCGCCCACGGCCATGCCGCCGTCGAAAAAGCCGATGATGATCCTGCTCAAGCAGGCGCGTGCTTTCGGTCTCGGCATCCTTCTGGCCACGCAAAACCCCGCCGACCTCGATTACAAGGCGCTGGCGAACATCGGCACCTGGTGGCTCGGCCGTTTGCAGACGGAGCGGGACAAGATGCGCGTGCTCGATGGCCTCGAAGGCGCAGCAAACACCGCCGGTGGCAAATTTGACCGTGGACTCATGGAGCAGACGCTCGCGGGGCTCGGTGCTCGCGTTTTCCTCATGAACAACGTGCATGAAGATGCGCCCGTCGTTTTCCATGTGCGCTGGATTTTGAGCTACCTCAGCGGCCCGCTCGCTCGCAATCAGATCAAGGCCCTCATGGACCCGATCCGCCCCGCGAAGGAGGAAAAAGCGGCAGTCGAGGACGATGGCTTTGCACCGCCCGGGGCGAGCACTTCCAGCGCCGATCGCAACACCACGCGTCCGAAGCTCCCCGAGGACACCACCGAGCTATTCCAGCCCAGCGACGAAGATGGTGAGAGCATCACTTACACGCCCACCATCGTGCGCAGTGCCGTGGTGGTCTTTGACGATGCGAAACGCAAGATCAGCGGCAAGAGCGTCATCACCAAGGTCAACGTGATCGACATCGAGAAGCAAAAAGTGCTCTGGGACAAGTTCGTGGACATTCCGGAGAACGACGACCTTTCCAAATATGACAGCGATCCCAAAGAAAACGCCGCTTACGCCGATCTGCCCGGCCCCGCGCTGAAATCGAGAACCTACACGAGCATCAAAAAGGACTTCGCCGACTGGGTCTATGCCAATCACAGCCTCGAAGTCTATTTCAGCCCGCTTTTGGAGGCTTACTCAAACCCCGGCGAGAAGCAGGACGAGTTCAAAGCCCGCGTCACCCAAACCGCCCGCGAGCAGCGCGATGCCGCCATCGAAGAACTCCGCGCCAAAGCCGCCAAAGCGACCAAATCACTCGAAGACAAGGCCGTGAAAGCCAGTGCCAAGGTCGAAACGCAAAAGGCGCAGGCCAGCAGTGCCACGATGAGCACGGTGGTCTCCATCGGGGGCGGAATTTTGGGGGCAATCTTTGGCCGCAAGAGCGGCATCACTGCCGCCAGCAGCAGCATCGCCGGCGCCCGCCGCGTGAAGAAGGAGCGTCGAGAAGCCGCCGCCGCTGAACCCGACCTCGAAGCCCTCAAGGCCGACATGGCCGAACTCGAGAAGGAACTCGCCGACGACACCCAAAAGATCCGCGATCAATACGATCCCACGACTTTGACCCTCGAAACGGTGAAGCTCACGCCCGTCAAAAAGAACATCCAGGTCACCGCCACCGGCATCCTATGGCTGGCGAAAGTGTAACAGGAAGGCCGTCGCCTTGGTTATCGACGGTTGGCGGCGGGAACTTGCCGTTCAACAAGCCCAGCAGTTCTATTCGTGCATTGCCATCAAGAAGCGCTCATGCATGGCCTTCCTGATGTCTCCAGCGCCTGGCACACGATCCGTGGCTGCTGAGGCGTTTTGAAAACGGCCAAGGCAAATCTGGACGGCCCGCCGCTCTCCGACGTCAAAGTGATGCCCCCTGAAGCCCTCCTCAGCGACATTCTTGATCCCAACCGCATGTTCGAAGCCCGCTGGAGCGCCTACACCATCGAGACCAACGACGGCCGCACCCTCGCCGGCCTCATCCAAAGCGAAACCGCCGACGCCCTTGTCCTCGCCATGCCCGGCGGCGCCAAAGAAACCATCCCCCAGCACCATCAAGGACATGAAGAGCCTGGACAGGACGCTGATGCCTGATGGTCTCGAAGCAGCGATCTCCAAAGAGCAGATGAGTGATT
>JBKCXA010000290.1:0-2150 GCA_046316935.1 Prosthecobacter sp. | reverse complement strand
GCTCGCCAGCATCGAAGGCCTGCGTCCCGAAGTGCGCACGCGTCCGCCCTTCCCGGTAAATGAGGGCCTCTACCGCAAGCCCACCATCGTCAACACCGTCGAGACCTTCGCCAACCTCCGCGCCATCCTCACGATGGGCGGCAAGGGCTACGCGCAAATCGGCACACCGCAGTCCACCGGCCCGAAACTGCTCTCGCTCGACAGCCATTTCGTGAAGCCCGGCATCTACGAAGTCGCCATGGGCACGCCGCTGCAAACCGTCATCGACCTCGCCGGTGGCTTCAAATCGAAGATCAAAGCTATTCAAATCGGCGGACCACTCGGCGGCCTCATCCCGATGAGCCACGTCAGCCAGCTCACGGTCGATTTCGAGAGCTTCAAGAAGGCCGGCTTCCTCCTCGGCCACGCCGGCGTCGTCAGCATCCCCGAGAGCATGCCGATGATCGAATACATTCAGCACCTCTTCCAGTTCACCGCCGACGAAAGCTGCGGCAAATGCTTCCCCTGCCGCCTCGGCAGCACCCGCGGCAAGGAACTCATCGCCAAAGCCCGTGATGACACTTCCTTCAAAATCGACCGCGAACTCCTTACCGACCTGCTCGACACGATGGAGCAGACATCATTGTGTGCGTTGGGTGGTGGCGTGCCTCTGCCGATCAAGAATGCGATCCAGCACTTCGAGTCGGAGTTGAGCGGCTATTTCAAGGCGTAGCTTCGACTTGTGTTTGAAGCCCGTTTTGGGGGGCTCTTTGAAGATGGCTTCAATCCACCCGAAGGGAAACTCGATCCATCCAGCGGCTTGAGGCCATTTGCCAGAGGCCGACCTGCATCGGCGGCCTTGATGGTGTATATGGGCTGCTCAAGCTGGCTGCCTGCCATTCCTTGCGCTGAACAAGATACTTGGCCGGTCGCCACCTCATCTGGCAAGTCGGTCTAATTTCGGAAAGAAGTGGTGGGGTGCCCAATCAAACAGGCCAGAACGCCGTCCCGCAAACGTCTCAAAGAGATAGGGTTTGCCATCTGGAGCCGGATTCGAAAAGCAGTAGCGGCTCCACTGATGGATCCAATCATTCAAACTGGTGCCAACGATCAACGAGGACTCAATCGGTTCTGTGGCACCATAGTTGATGTCCTGATAGTGAACCGGAGATGGAGACTGTGACGTATCGAGACTGAAGCAGTAACAACTATCGGTGATCTGCAACCACTTGAACCGCTTCTTGGCGCGTTCCATCTCCTCTGCCGTGCGATCACCGAAGCCATAACTGGCTCCCTGGCCCTTCTCGACCGCCTGCATCAGGAACTGTTGGTCATTTCTTCTGCTTAACAAGTCCTCGACCGTCATAAGCTGCCACGAGCAGAATTCTGCTGGCTGGTTTTCAGACCACTTCCAGTCATACTGGAAGGCAAAGCCATCACCCAGCTCAGAAAGATAGCCGCGGAAATCACCCGGAAGCGGCAGTGCGACTGTTCTCTCGATTTCGTCTATCTCATCCTGAGACAACCGCTGACCTTCGCACCTTGTTACATTGGTGCCGCGGCTGGCGAGGAACTCTGCCACTTCGTCGAACAGTCGATCAAGGCTCATGATTGGGAGGATGATTCAGTTGGGAAGCACTTCCGTCGCTCGTCCAGCCACCTCATCAGAGGCAAGAAGGTGGGAAAAGCACGGAGCGGGCGACTTCATAGCGGGGTTGTAGCTGAAAAGGCCGGAATTGGGCAACCAAAACCTCAAGGCCTTCCTCAACGGCCAGCTCAGCTTCCCCGGCATCTGGCACACCGTCGAGCGCGTCATGAACGCCCATTCCGTCATCGCGCATCCCACCTTGGAGGCCCTCATCGAAGCCGATGCCTGGGCGAGACGCGAGGCGAAGGGGAATCCCTCGACTTATTGATGCGCGGAGGACATCTAACTGAGCATTGGTGCGTCTTTTTTATTTGCGGGACGCTGCGTTACGGATGGCTTGTTCAATATTATCGTCTGTGAGTTCATATTGATCCAACAGGTGGATATTATCGTCTGTCACCATCACCTGTCCTTCAATACCTCCTCTATGTTGTGAAGCATAATTAGGGTGCCTCGCCACTTCGCGCGATCCAATAATCCAAAGGACAATTTGATCGCGATACACCGCCACCCAAATAAACAC
>JBKCXA010000289.1:0-15422 GCA_046316935.1 Prosthecobacter sp. | reverse complement strand
CTTGGCGGCCTTCCACGGGGCTCCGGGAGCACCGTCGAGCTTGGCTTCGAGGATGACTTTGCCCGGAACGGCAAGGAGGGGCTTCGGATCTTCCGCGCGTGCGGTGACGGCGGCGAGGCTGAGAAGGAGAAGAGCGGTCGTGTTCATGGGAGGGTGGGAACGGCTGGGCGGGAAGTCTGTTGCAGCAATTTTCGTGGGCTGGTAGAAGCGCGGGATGCGCACGACGTTGTTCTGCCTTCTTCTTTTTCTCATCTCCATGCACGCCGCTGAACCTCAGGCCGAAAACTGGCTCGCAAAGACGAAGATCGCGCCGCCGATGGAGGTGCCGGGGAGTGTGGAGGCTTGGCAGAAGCAGCGGTTGGCCATTCGTGCGAAGCTGAATGAGCTGCTCGGTGATCTACCGGAACGGCCGCCGTTGTCGGCGGTTCAAATTGTGGGCAAGGAAGACAAGGGCAGTCACACGCTGGAGACGATCCAGTTCGACAACGGCGCGGGCGAGATGGTGAAAGGCTATCTGTTCGTGCCAAAGAAAGCCACGGCGCAGAGCCAGGCTCCGGCGATTCTTTACTGCCACTGGCATGGCGGGCAGTATGACATCGGTAAAGGCGAGCTGTTGGGCACGAACGCGGTGCCGGTGGCGCCTGGGCCGACGTTGGCGGAGGCAGGCTATGTGGTGCTGGGCATCGATGCGCCGTGTTTTGGCGAGCGGAATGGTCAGGGGCCGGACGGACCGCAGCAAAAGGGCAGCGCGGGTGAGATGTCGGCCTCCAAATTTCATCTGTGGGCCGGGCACACGCTGTGGGGCATGATGATTCGTGATGACCTCACCGCGCTGGATTACCTCTGCTCGCGGCCGGAGGTGGATGCGCAGCGCATCGGCGTGACGGGCATCAGCATGGGCTCCACACGGAGCTGGTGGGTCATGGCGATGGACGAACGACCGCGTGCGGCGGTGTGCGTGGGCTGCATGACACGCTACGAGGAACTGATCCGCGCCGGCATGCTGAAAGCGCACGGCATTTATTACTTCGTGCCGGGCATGCTGAAGCACTTCGACACCGAGGCGGTCATCGCTCTCGCCGCGCCTCTACCGATGCTTTTCATGACCGGAGATCAGGATGGCGGCTCGCCGGTGGAGGGCGTGCGGCATCTTGGTGACATCGTGGGCAAGGTGTATGACCTCCACGGCTCGAAGGAGCGCTTCGAAAACATCATCTACCCCGGTGTGGGCCATGTGTACCTGCCGGAAATGTGGCAGCGCACACTGCAATGGATGGATGAGCAAGTGAAAAACGCGAAGCCGTGAGACTTCAGCGGCTCACTTCGAGTCTTCCTTCCGCTCCACTTTGATGGTCGGCACCTTCTCGGTGAGCTTAGACATGAAGTCGGTGATGAAGTTGCCGTTCATCTCCTTCATGTGGCGCAGCGAGAGGCCGACGATGAAGGCGCAGATGAAGAGGCCGATCACGATGGCGGCGGTCATGCAGCCGGAGCCGGTGGTGTCCGGATACTCGCCGGGCGTGCCGCGGCTGTAAGCACGACGCACGGGGCTGAGCGGTGCACGCACGGCTTTTTGCGGGGGCGGCGGCTCGACGATCTGTTTTTCCGGCACCGGCAACGCCACGGCACGTTTCACGGGCTCGGAAGCAGGCGCCTTGGCCTTGATTTGATCGAGGCTCGGCGGCTCGCCCGCGTAGAAAATGGCCTGCACATCACCGAAACCGATACGGTCGCCGTCTTTGAGCTTCGCCTCCTCGACCTCCGCGCCGTTCACGCGGGTGCCATTGCTAGAGCCGAGATCCTGGACGTAAAAATCATCGCCGGACAGCTTGATGACCGCGTGGCGGCTTGAGGAGGAGGGGCAGGTGAGCACCACATCATTCTCGGGGTGGCGGCCGACGGCCGTGCTCTCGGTTTCGAGGCGTTGGACCTTGGTGGAGTCATCCTCCATGTAAAATACGACAGCGGCCATGAGAGCGTTTTGGGGGGCTTTGAGTGAAAATTCGAGGACGGATGGTGGGGATCACCACGCACGGCGGGACAGAATCTTGGGATTTTCGGGATGCAAGGACGGTGTTCGCGTGTGAAGGTGTTTTCCCGCGCCGTTTCTTGTGCGGCAAAACACCACGTCTGCCTTCCATGAAGCCATTCACCACCTTTCTGACCCGCTCGCTGGTCCTCTGCGCCATGCTGATGCTGACGGCCGCTCCCCTCGCCGCGGCGGACACGGAGGCGGCGGAGGCCACCGCGCTGCGCCTCGTGCCGCAGCAGGAAAAGGAGGGCTACGAGTTCCGCTCCGAGCTGTGGACGAACGAACTGACACCCGACATGGGCCGTGCGGTGCGCATGCAGCTCTTCAAAGGCAATGAGTATGCATTCTGCATCGCCGTGCCGGAGAAGTCCGGCGTGGCCATCACCGCCGCGGTGCTCGATTTCGAGGGAAAACCGGGCGGCGAGATGCTGCCGGTGAAGGCTGGCTGGGGTCTCGTGCTCTTCTACAAGCCGAAAAAGACCGGCCAATATGTCGTGGCTGTGCGCCAGACAGATGAGGGCAAGAAAAAGAAGACCTCCTGCGCCATCGTGACGGGTTGGAAGTGATCGACGCTCACGACAGCGATGGCGCGAGCGTCATGCCATCGCGAAGCTCGGCGAGCTGCTGCTTCAGCGTGGCGATCTTTTCGCGGTGATTTTGCTCTTCGGCGGCGGCTCGTTTGAGGCGTGACTCGGCCTGCGAGACCTGTTCTTGAAGCAAGCGCAGCTTGTCCTCCTGCTCACGCACGGCGGGATCGGCCACGGATCGTGAACGGGCGATTTTTTCAAGGCGCTCACGCTCGTCTTTGAGGAACTCGATGCGGCTTTCCTCACGCATCGCGGCCTCGCGGAGCTTGGCGAGACGGCCTTGCAGGGCGGTTTCTGACTCGGAGGGTTCCTCGTCGCTCGTTTGATCCGTCGAAACCGGCGCGGAGGTGCTCGCGGGCTTTTCCAGGCGGATCGAAGCGATGACCGAAGGCTGTGTTTTCAGCACCGCGAGCTTGTTGAGGAGCTGGCGGAGGCCGGCGCTGACGATGTCGATCTCGTTGCGGCAGTTTCGCTCGTCCAGCGAGCCGGGCTCGAGCGTGTCGAGACGCTCGCGGGCCTTGCGGGAGCGTTCGGTCCACTGCTGTGTTTGGATGAGAAGATCCTCCGCGTCGGTGAGCTCCTGCTGCGCGGCGCTGACGAGTCCGGCGAGGCTTGCTAGCTGCTCGTTTTGCCAGGCCTCGGTCTTCGCGGCACGTGCCTCGGACTCGGCGAGCGTGGCAATGCTGGCGCGAAGGGCGCTTTCTTGCTGGGTCTGCGTTTCGATGAGGTTTTGCAGTTCCGTCTGTCGCGCAGCGAGCAAGGCCAGCGTGGCCTGCCACTCGTTGGCACGGGCCTCGCCTTCGCGAAGGGCGGCTTGCAGTGTTTCCAGCTCTTGCGAGCCGCTCGTGATGCTGGAATGCAGTTCGTGCAGCTTTGCTTCCGCGTGGTTCGCGGCGGCGAGAGTTTCATCGCGACGCGTCTGCGCGGCCGCCAGCTCGTTTTGCAAAGCGGCGAGCTGTTCACGCGTCTGCGAAAGCTGCGCGGAGGTGCTGGCGAGCTCGTGACGCGTGTCTTCGAGCGTTTGCGTGCCGGACTGGAGTTCCCAGCGGAGGTTTTGCAGCTCCTGCGAGCGTGCGGCGACCTGTGGCAAGGTTTCTGCAAGACGTGCGCTTTGCGCATCGAGCTGCGATTGAGTCGTGTCGAGGCTGGAACGCGATTTCGCGAGCTCAGCGAGCGTGAGTTGAAGATCGCGGCTGGTGGCTTCGAGAGCCTTGCGAGCCTCCGCGGTCTGCTCATCGGCCTTCGCGAGCCAATCGCTGCGTTCGCGAAGTTTGGCCTCGGTTTGTTCGTGGAGCTTGGTGGTGGCTTCGAGGTCCTTTTGAGTGCTCGCGAGCTTTTGCGAGGTCGTGTTGAGCGTGGCCTGAGTGTCCGCGAGCTGGCGTGTTTTGGCCAGCAAATCGCTTTCGATGTCCCGATGCTGCTTGGTGGCGGTTTCGAGCAGCTTTTCGAGATCGGCAAACTCGACGCGGCGGGAGATGAAGCGCCCGTCGATCTCCGAAAGCCCGGCGGAGACATGCGCCAGCTCAGCCTCGGTCTCTTTCAGCTCACGCTTGCCCGTTTCGAGGCGTTCCTCGGTCGTGGCGATCTCACGCTTCATCACGTTCAGCCGGTCGCGGTCGCGGGTGAGCTGCTGCAAAACGTCCGTGTGCTCGCTGCGAAGGGCGGTGAGCGTTTTATCCGTGCTGATGATTTCCTGCTGGTTGCTGGCGAGCCGGTCGCTCGTTTCAGCGTCCTCCTGCTGCGCGGCCTCCAGCTCCTGACGGATGCGGGCAAGCTCCTGCGACATCGTGCCGAGGTCTCGCTCCGTGCTCACGAGCTCCGCCTGGGCTCTGGCGAGACGTGGCAAATCCTGCTGCAGTGCGGCGAGAGCGTTCTCACGTTGCTGTTCTGCCTTCGCACGGCCTTCGACGGCCTGGCGGATGGCGTTTTCGATCTCATCGCGTTCGGCTCGGAGGCGCTGCACGGTCGCATCGGCCTCGGCGAGTGCCGCGGTGCGCCGCGCCTGCTCGCTATCGAGGATGGCCACATCGGCTTCGAGGCGGTTGCGCTTCGATTCAAGCTCATCGCAAATGACGCGGCCTTGATGCTGCGCCTCGTTGAGCTTTTGCAGCTCCTGCTGAATGTCGGCATGGCGTGCAAGGCACTGCAAACGATCCGCGGAGACCTTCACGATCTCCTCACGCCAGCTCGCGGCCCGTGTTTCGTCCGCGGCGATCTGGCGGCGCACCTGATCAGCATCGGTTTCGAGCCGCGTCATGTCCTCGCGAAGCCTCTCCAGCCGCCGCTCGGTCTCCTGACGCTGCGCTTCGAGCCGCTCAAGAATCGCCCGTGCCTCCATCTCGGCCCGCGCCGCCTCGTCGTGACGGATGGTGAAGGTGCGCAGCCTTTCCTCGACTGCCGCCTGCGCATCGAGCGCGGCGCGGCGCTTGGCCTCGGCCTCAAAAGTCGCGGCGCGAAGGGCCTCGAGCTGACCGTTCAACTCACGTGCACGTGCTTCCTGCGCCTCCGTGCTCATCGCGGCCTGCATTGAGCGCGTGCCCATCATGGCCAGCTCCTGCTCGATTTTTTGGAGACGAGCCTCATCCGATGCCCGGCGCATCGAAAGCTCGCGATAGTGCGACATCTCCGACTCGCGGCGACTGGACAGCTCCGAAACTTCCGCCTGGAGGGATGAATAGGTCGTGGAAAGCCGCAGCACCTCCGCCTGCCGCGTCTCATGCTCCTGCCGCAAGGCGGCGATCGTGCGAGCGGCCATCTCTCGCTGATGCTCGAGCTGCGCCACCTCAGTCATGAGGATCTGCTGCGCCGCCCGGAAATCGCCCATGGCCGTCGCAGGCGGGGGAGCGCTCATCGGCGTCGGTGCCGGGCCCAGCGACTGCGCCACCCCGGTGATGCCCGGGACCACAAGCGGAGCCTGTGCCTCACGGCCAAAAGGGGGTGCGAATGCCGGTGGAGTCATGAGAGGGCGAAAACAGGCTGAGAATACCCTTACGACTCTTTGATTGCACCTCAAAATTCTAACCAATTTCGATTTATCGGAATTGTGAGAAGCAAAAACCGCCGCCCGGTCTCCCGGACGGCGGTGTGGTCATAAGGCGATTTCAGGCCTCAGCGGTTACTTTTCGGCCTTGCAGCAGTCTTTGCCGCAGGCCTTGCCCTTTTCCTTGCAGCAGGCGGCGCAGTTGTCACCGCAGCACTTTTTGCAGGTGCTTTCAGCGGCCAGCACAGGGGCGGCGGCGGAAAGAAGGGCGAGGGCGAGGAGGGAGAGAGACAGTTTCATAAGATTTGGATGTGTTTTGAAGTTTGCGATGCCCGCTGGAAAGGCACGACGCGATTCCCCGCACGGGCGGAGGGGATACGCGGGCAGTTCCTCACTGGGCTGAGGAGGCTTCGGCGCTTCAGAGCAGCAGCGCCCGATGCCGGAGGAAGAGCCGTGGCGGCTCCGCGGGCGGCCCGCGTTCGTGGCGGGGCGCTTCGACGGTCATCGAGAGCTCGGGGCGCATCACCGGCAGCCCGTCCTGCCATCCGGCGAGGAGGAGGACGGGGGCGGTTTCAGGCTTTGGGGTGAAAATCAGGCGTTTCGCTGTGTCGCGTGCGTCCTGGTGATGACCGCAGCAGGAGTGGTCTCCGGCCGGAGCGCCTCCCGGCTGCTGCGCGGGGCATCCATCGGGATGCACCGTGGAGCAGCAACCGGCCAGCTCTTCCCGCGGGGCTTCTCCCAAACAGCACCAGCACATCGGAAGTCCGATGCAGAAGCTGAGGAGCAATGCTGTCAGGCGGGTCACCATGGTGTTTTTGGATGCCGTGGCCGGAACGAATGTTCAAACGGCGTGGCAGACGTGGGAGGGCGGAGGGGCGTGTTTATTCCCGCTTCTTTTCGCCAGCAGCGTTTGGGCCTACTTCAGCGATTTCACGAGCACCTTCGAGTTCCGGCCGCTCTTGTCGTATTTTTCGCGACGAGACGCAGGCAGGGAATCGGGGGTGGAGACGGTGTAGCCCATCTTTTCCTCGAAGAAGCGGAAGGCCTGAGTGCTGAGGGCTACGATGATCTCGCAGCCGCGTTGTTTGGCGGTTTCCTCGGCGAAGGCGACGAGTTTCCGACCGTGGCTTTTGTTCTTGTGGCTGCGTTTGACGAAGAGGCAGGCCAGCTCGGCGATCCTGCGGCCTTCTTCCTCATACGAATGCACGGCCACAGAGCCGATCGGATGGCCGTCGAGTTCGAGGACGAAGAAGTCTTTGATCTTCGATTGGATTTGGTCGCGGCTCCGCGGCACCAGCGCGGCATCGTCCACGCTTTGCTGCATCATGGAAAGCAGCGCCGGCACATCGCTGGCGCGGGCCTTGCGGATCTGCTGGTAGTCATCGGCATGAATCATCGTGCCGACGCCTTCATTGGAGAACAATTCGGCCAGCAGGGCCTCGTCGAGCGTGCCATCGACGATATGGACACGTGGCACGCCTTCCTGGCAGGCGAGCGCTGCGTAGCGCAGCTTCGAAAGCAGGCTCACGTCGTGCTTCGGGTCCTTTTTCTTGTACATCTCCTTCGCCTCGGCCACTGAGATCTGGGCCAGACGCTGGCCGTCCGGGCCATTCAGACCGCTTTCGGACACAAAGATGACTTTCGCGGCCTGTAGTGCGATGGCGACCTCGACGGCGACCGCGTCGGAATTCAGCCGCAGCGTGGCGCCTTTACCGTCGTAGCCCAGCGGCGGCAAAATAGGGATGATGTCCGCTTTGAGGAGTGCGCGGAGGCTTTCCTCATCGACACGCTCGATGCGGCCCGTGAACTCGAGATCGACACCGTCAATCACGCCCGCCGGATGCACCGCGAGCGCATTGGAGACCGCCACGGGCATTTCGAGCGCCGTGAGCTCCGCCGCGAGGTCGCTGCACTGCCGCATGATGGCATCAGTCGCTATTTCGATGCCTGCCGCGTCCGTGCGGCCCATGCCATCGTCGTTGTAAAGCGTGATCCCGCGCTTCATGGCGAGCGCCTGCACCTGCGCACGAGCTCCAAAGACGAGCACGACCTCGATGTTCAGCGATTGCAGCACTGCCACGTCCTGCAGCAGGCTGGCAAAGCCCGGCTGCATCATCAGCGCACCATCAAAAGCGATGACGAAGACCTTCTGTCGGAACTGCGGCACATAGTGCAGGATTCCACGAAGGTCCTCAAAGCGAGGCTGGGGTTTGGCAAGGTCGGTGTTCAAGGCTGGAAAGCCGCAAGATAGCACAACTGCACGGAACTCATCCCAAAGTTTCAACCGCCGTCGGGGCGCGGTCATCGGGCATGCCAGCCGGGTTGATCGTGAGCAGGTTGGTGGCATGCTCCTTGCAACTTCAATCCGCTCTCATCATGCCCGGTCCTCTGCTCATCCGTCACGAAGGTCACACGCCACGCGAACGCAGCACCTGCGGCTGGCGTGACCGGCTCATCAGCCGCGAGGACGAGGCGCTGCATCCGGCTGCCTGGGCGCATGCGGTGGACATCGACGGGGCGAAGCTGCACTACCACAAGCGCTCGACGGAGCTGTACTATGTGCTCGAAGGCGGCGGCACGGTGGTGCTCGACGGCGTGGAGCAGGCGGTGAGCAAGGGATCGCTCGTTCACATTCCGCCGGGTGTGGTGCATGGGGCACGCGGGCAGATGCGCGTGCTGGTCGTGGGCATCCCGGACATTGCCGAGGATGATTACTTTGAAGCGGGCGAGGCTTGAAGGCCGCTTTCACGCAGCCGGCGCACTGCTTCTGAGTTGGAATGGAAGGCAAACTGGTCCAGCGGCACTTCGTCGAGCTTCATCGGCATCCACTCCATGACTTCCGAAGGATCGGCATGCAGCCCGTCAAAACTCTCGATGCGTGCCACGAAGAAGAGGTCGATCGTCGGCCAGACGAAGTCCTGGAAGAGGTAGTGGTTGTTCAGCGAGACAAAGTAGCGAAAGGCCTCTGGCGGGATGTGCAGGCCGGTTTCTTCACGCGTCTCGCGTGAGGCTCCTTCCTCACCGCTCTCTTCCGGCTCGATGACACCGCCCGGCATGCCGAGCAGGCCCAGGCCCGGCTGGTGACCACGGCGGATGATGAGGAGGCGCTCCTGCGCATCGAGGATCATCGCCACCGCGGCCGGAATGGGCGTGATGAAGTGGCGGAAGCCGCAGCGCACGCAGCGAAACTCGCGGCTGTTCATGGTTTCCAAATCGGGCGAACCGCAGTCGGAGCAGAATTGGTAGGGTTTGGGCATCGGAAGGTGCATGAGAACGCGAGATTCCCCGTTGGCGAGCGTCTATTTCATGCGCATTCTGCGCCTCCCGATGAATGCTCCCTTGCTGCAGACCTGGCTCCGCCTTTCCGACGGGCGGCAGCATGCTCTCAAGGGCACCTGCGGCATCGGGCGGCATCCCACGAACACACTCCAGCTCTCCAGCAGCGAGGTTTCGCGCCGCCATGCCATCATCCAGGCGCAGGGCGAGGCGGAGTTTTGGATCGTCGATCTCGGCAGTGCGAACGGCACTTATGTGAATGGCCGCCGCCTCTCCCAGGCGGTGCGGCTGCGGAATGGCGATGTCATTCGCATCGCGGATGTGGAGCTCGAGTTTGCCACGGAGATCCTCAGCGCCATGCATCCCGGGGGCAAGGCAGTCATGGCCTCCACGATGATCCGCATCGAGCAGGCGGAATGCTGGCTCATGGTGGCGGATATCGAGGGCTCCACGAAGCTGGCTCAAAGCACCGCGCCGGAGAAATACCCGCGCCTGACCGGCACCTGGTTCAAGGAATGCCGCCAGATCATCGACGACTGCGGCGGACACATGTCGAAATACCTCGGTGACGGCTTTTTCTGCTACTGGACGGGCGGCGAGGGCAGCCACATCCAGGTGCGCCAGGCGGTCGCGAAGCTCCGCGAGGCGCAGGCGGCATCGAGCCTGCCTTTTCGAGTGGTTTTGCATCACGGCAGCGCGGTGCTGGGCAGCGTGCCCACCATGAGCGAGCTGAATCTGCACGGCCCGGAGGTGAACTTCGTCTTCCGAATCGAGAAAATCGCCTCCACGCTGGGCCAGCGCATGCTGTTTTCTGAAAAGGCCATGCAGCGGCTCCAGGCTGAAAACGAGGTCATCCTGGCGGGCGAGAGCCTGGTGGATGGCTTTTCAGGCAGCTTCAAATTTTACGCTCCGCCGGGACAGCAGGCGGCCTGAGTGCTGGCCGCAGGCATCTCAAAGCGCGTCTTTAAAGCCGGAAGGATGTCCAGAAATGGTGACCGGGGTGCCGAGCTGCACATGCTCCCAGATGGCCTTTTGCGGCTCGGCGGGCACGCGGATGCAGCCTTTGCTGGATAGCTCGCCGGGGATGAACAAGCCCTGATGAATGCCCACGCCGGGCCAGGTGATGCGCAGCCAGTGCGGCATCTCGTGGCCCTCATACACGGTGCCGGGAGGCTGCGGGCCTTTGTGCTCCCAGATGCGCCAGACGACGACCTCGCGAGTGTCCTCCTTCACCCATTTGCCGTAGCGGTTGCTGAACTTTGTGGGGAGCATTTCGAGCACCTTGAACTCGCCGGCGGGCGTGGGCGAGCTGCTGCGGCCGGTGGAGACCTGCGTCCAGACAGCCGGAGTGCCGGCGGTGTCGAGAAGGCTCATCTCCTGCTTGGACAGGTCGATCACGATTTTGGCCTGCTCGGGCTTCAAAGCGGCCAGCGCGGTTTTGTCGATGTGAAACTTGGCGGCGGGGATGGCGGGCGCGGCAGGTTGGCGGACGAAGACCGCGCACGAGGACAGAAAAAGGATCAAGGGGAGCAGGGCAAGGCGCATCGCGGGCATGAATTGATCGTCGGAAGCGACATTCAAGATGGAAAAGCCATGCGGCGGACGGGAGAAAAGCGTTTCGTGGCCCGTTTATCGGCACCGCGTTGTCATGAATCCCCTCCTCGAATTCCACCAGCAGCAGACCCGTCGTCAGTTTTTTGGTAACGTCGGCCTGCGGGCGGGAAACATCGCCCTCGCCTCGATGCTCGGTCGTGATCTGATGGCTGCACCAGTGCACACACCGCTGCCGGGCCTGCCGCACTTTGCGCCGAAGGCCAAGCGCCTGATCTACCTGCACATGAACGGGGCTCCCTCGCAGCTCGATTTGTGGGATCACAAGCCGGGGCTGGCGCAGTTTTTCGACAAGGACCTGCCGGAGAGCATCCGCAATGGCCAGCGCATCACCACGATGACCAGCGGGCAGGCGCGGCTGCCGGTGGCGCCCAGCATGTTCAAATTCACGCAGCATGGGCAGTCCGGCCGCTGGGTGAGCGAGCTGCTGCCGCACACGGCGAAGATCGTGGATGACATCGCGGTGATCAAAAGCGTCCACACCAGCGCCATCAACCATGATCCGGCCTGCACGTTTGTGATGACGGGCAGCGAGGTGCCCGGAAAAGCGAGCATCGGCTCGTGGCTGGCTTACGGACTGGGCAGCGAGAGCAATGACCTGCCGGCCTTTGTGGTCTTCACGCCCACGTTTCCCGCCGCGAGCCAGGCGCAGGCGCTCTTCACCCGCATGTGGAGCAGCGGCTTTCTGCCCACCAAATATAGCGGCGTGGCCCTGCGCGGCCAGGGCGACCCCGTTTTGTATGTGAAGAACCCTCCGGGAGTCGCTCCGAGCGACCGCCGGGCCATGCTCGATGCGCTCAACAAGCTGAACACGATCAATCACAGCCGCATCGCCGATCCCGAAATCCAGACACGCATCGCCCAATACGAAATGGCTTTCCGCATGCAGACCAGTGTGCCGGAGCTCACGGACCTGAGCAAGGAGAGCAAGGCCACGCTGGAGATGTACGGCCCGGATGTGCAGCGCAGCGGCAGCTTTACGCACAGCGCCATCAGGGCCCGTAGGCTCAGCGAGCGTGGCACGCGTGTCGTGCAGATCCTGCATCGCGGCTGGGACCAGCATAACAACCTGCCGAAGCTCCTCCGCGGCCAGGTCGAGGACAGTGAGCGTGCCTGCGCGGCACTGATCATGGACCTCAAACAACGCGGCCTCCTGCAGGACACCTTGGTCGTCTGGGGCGGTGAATTCGGGCGCACGGTGTATTCACAGGGAACGCTGACGAAGGACAATTACGGTCGCGATCACCATCCGCGCTGCTTTACCATGTGGATGGCCGGTGGCGGTGTGAAGGGCGGCATTGAGCATGGCCAGACGGACGACTTCAGCTACAACATCACGAAGGACCCGGTGCACATCAATGACCTCAACGCCACCATCCTGCACCTCATGGGCATCGATCACCGGAGGTTCACCTTCAAGTTCCAGGGGCTCGACCAGCGTCTCACCGGCGTCGAAGAGCATCATCCGGTAAAAGCCGTGCTCGCCTGACCGGCGGGCAGGAAATTTGTCCGGCGGGCACTTTCCGTTTGCCAACTGGGAGGCCTCATCTACCATCGCGGCCCACCAAAAGGTAAGGAGCGGTAGTTCAGTTGGTTAGAACGCCAGCCTGTCACGTTGGAGGTCGCGGGTTCGAGCCCCGTCCGCTCCGCCACTTGGTTGGATTAAAATCACCGCCGTGCCCCGGCGGTTTTTTTGTGCCGTGTCGATTCAGCGGCCCACGCGGTTGTAGAGCATGCGCTCCTCCGGGAACATGCGTGCTCGCGGGTCGATGGCGCGGATGACGCCCAGAGCCTCGTTGGTGAATCCTCCGGAGGCCGCCACGGCGGCGAAGACGGCCCGCTGGCCCTCCGTCAGATGATTGAGGTCCATGTATTGGAGGTAATTCAGCGCCTGGCTCTTGTCGTGAATGCGCAGGTAGCCGAGAGCGACCATCAGCTTGCGGTGATTGTCCTTCGGCTGGTTTTGCAGGAGCTTCATCGCTTTGCGCAGGCTGGCCTCCACCTCGTTGCCAACCAGCAGGCTGATGTAGAGGGCCTTGTCGAGGAATTCGCTGTCCTCCGGGAAGCGCACCACGGCATCCTGGGCGGCCTGGAAGTAGGATTCTGAGTTCCCATTTTTCAGGCTGGCGGAAAGCAGGCCCACCAGCGCCTCACGCTCGATGCGGGGGGACATGGCGTTCGCGTTCCTCCGCGCCACGCGGATGGTGAGGCGGTAGGCGTCCTCGGCGATGTCAAAGTGGCCGCGTGCATCGGCGTATTCAGCGATTTTTTGCAGGATCGGCAGGCGCCCCTCGCTCTCCGCCATGGTCTTGGCGGTGATGAGGAGCGCACGAAGTTCTTCCGGCGGCTTGTTCGTCACAAAGGCCATGTGGGCGCGGAACATCGCGTGCGTGGTGCGGTCGAGGATCTTTTTGACCTCCTCGTCCTCAATCAGCCGCTCGATCTGGTCGAAGCGCTTCAGCACCGTGAGGGCGGTGAGATAGTTTTCCAGCAGGCCCTGGAAGGTTTTCGCGTCTTCTTCGGAGAGCAGCGTCACCACCTCCAGCCACTGCTGCTCCTCCACCAGCCAGCGGATGAAGGGCACCAGCTTTTCGCGTTTTTTGTCCTTAAACTCCGCGTAGGCCTTGTCGATGATCTCCTTTTTCCGGTCGGGGTAGAGGCGCGATTCCAGCTTCAAGGCAGCCACGAGATGCCCCTCATGCACCATGGGATGATCCTGGAGGCGTTTCACCATCGGGATCGAGATCTCGGA
The DNA here is from genome assembly GCA_046316935.1 of Prosthecobacter sp. Classification (GTDB taxonomy): domain Bacteria; phylum Verrucomicrobiota; class Verrucomicrobiia; order Verrucomicrobiales; family Verrucomicrobiaceae; genus Prosthecobacter. The sequence continues at coordinate 2,184 of JBKCXA010000289.1, read as the reverse complement.
GGGCATGCTTTCGATGCCGACGAGGAATTCGAGGGCCTTCAGGCCGTGCGCGTCATCGTCCTGGGCCAGTTTCCACGCGGAATTGATGCCGTCATTGAACTGCGAGGGGATGCCGGATTCCACCTGCACGCGGGCCAGGCGCAGTTGGGATTCCTTGTCGTCCGGGTTCTTCTCCACGAAGTTCCGCATGATGTTCAGCAGGGCGGTGTTTTGCTGCTTTTTGCCGTAGATCTCCTCCGCCAGCTTTGCCAGCGGGGCGCTGGAGGGCTCCTGCCTTAGCAGTGCCTCCAGCTCTTTCTCGGCGTCTTTGTCCCGGTTCAGGTTTTTGAGGGCTCGCACGCGGCGCATCTTGTCCTCCAGCGTCTCCGCGCCCTTGTCCTTCAACTGATCGAGAAAGTAGAGCGCATGCTCACGCTTCATGAGGGTGAAAAACTCGCTGTTCAGGCGGATGGCCTCCACGTTGTGCGGGGCCTTTTGATAGGCCTCCTGGGCTTTGAAGACCGCGTTGGCCACCTGGCCGTTTTCCATCATGTCCCGAGCCTCCCGCACCATGCTCTCGGCCTGCGAACTCTGAAAGGAGTCCTGGATCGGTTTTGCATAGATATAAGCCGCGATGAGCAGCGACACGCAAAAACTCGTGATCAATGCCATCGCCACATACCGGGCCAACGGGCTCTGCCGGTCCTTTTCAGCCACCGAAGCCGGCACGAGCCAGCGCCAGGCCTTCACCAGCGGACGAACCAGTGCTGGCTGATTGTCCGGCGTGTGCTGCCGTGTGGGGTCGATGGTCTGGTTGGTCAGCATGGTGGCTTGGCGGGGTGGCGATGATATGACGCCGCCCGGATGGCGTCACGTTGAAAATTTGCCACAATCCGGCTCAAACAACGCGTGGCAGCACCTCCACGACATCCGCCAGCACCCGGCCGGAACCATGACGCAGCTCGTTGCAGCGACCAAAAAGCATCTGGCCGCTCGTGGCCCCGAGCAAATCGGCGAGCCGCTGGTCCACCGACACGCGAAAATAGCCACGCGGATGGCTGGAATGCGGCACGGCATACTGCTCCAAAATGGCTCCAAACGGCACGCGGCCCTCCAAGACGAGCTTTTGCGCCTCCTCAGGCAAGAGATCGAGGTGAATGCCGATGGCACCAAACTCCACCGGCTTCCCATCGCTGCGGCGATGCAGCACGCTGGCACGCACGAGGTAGTTCCCGATGCGGGCGCGGGCGGCCACATCGAGGTCGATCTCGCTCGCGTGATACTCGCGCAGGCGGGGCGTCATGTCCTTCTCATGGACCAGCAGGCTGCGTTCCTGCTCGGCGAGCGCCTCAGGCTCCACAAAGGTGACCCGCGGGCGTGTGCTGCCGATGCCATAAAAGAAAATCAAAGGCGCGAGGATGTCCTCATCCTGCCGGACGACGGCGCTTTCAGGTGTAGCGGGCATACTGGCGGTGTTGGGGCAGGAAGAATTCGTGGAGAAGACGGTCCACTTGCAGAAGACCCTCGCGAGTGAGGGAGATGCCTGCCTCGTCGAGTGTGGCAAAACCCTCCTTGGCGAGATAATCGAGCTGCGGTCCGAAGTGCTTCCGCGGGTCCTCGCCATACTTTTGAATGTAGGGCGCCCACTCCGAGCGGCCGAGCTTGAGCTTCAGGATGAACTCACGCACAAAGCGATCCTCATGCGTCGTCTGGTAGGCGCGGAAGATCGGCAGCCTGCCTGCGTCCACGGCCTGCATGTAAGGGCCCACATCGGCCTGGTTTTGATAATGCACCCCGCCGAGATGACCGAACGAGGCCACGCCGCAGCTCAGCAGATCCGCGCCATCCCAAAGTGAGTCGCGATAGACGAATTTGATGCGCTTCGGATCTTTCACCACCGTGTAGGCGCTCGTCACCGTGTAACCCGCCTTTTGGAACTCATCGAAAGCGTAGCTCACCCAGTCGCGCTTCGTCTGCCAGTCGGCCACCGGGGCGGTCACCTTGCCCTCGGCCTTCATCTGCTGGTACATCGTCGTGTTGTAGGGCACCTCCATCTGATAAATCGTCACCGCGTCCGGCTGCATCTCGATGGCCTTGGCCACGCAGACCTTCCAGTTTGCCTCCGTCTCGTTCATCATCCCGGCGATCAGGTCGATGTTGATGTGCTCAAAACCGAGGCTGCGGGCGAAGTTGTAGGCCTTGCCG
>JBKCXA010000288.1:0-8411 GCA_046316935.1 Prosthecobacter sp. | reverse complement strand
CGGATGACGATCTGTGACCTTGACCAGGGGGCCGAGCCGTCGCAAACGCAGGGCACATGTCTTCCTTTATCAAACCCGAACTGCTCTCCCCCGCCGGAAACTGGGAATGTGCCCGCGCGGCGGTGGCGAATGGAGCGGACGCGATCTTCTTCGGCATGCCACGCTTTAACGCGAGGCTTCGAGCGGATAACTTCACCGAGGAGGACCTGCCCGAGCTGATGAAATTCCTCCACGAGCATGGCGTGAAGGGTTATGTGGCCTTCAACACGCTCATCTTCACGGGCGAGCTTCGGGACGCGGAAAAGCAGCTCCACCTGCTAGAGGATTGCGGCGTGGACGCCGTGATCGTGCAGGACCTGGGCCTCGCCCGCATGGTGAAGGCGCTCACGCCGAACCTGCGCCTGCATGCGAGCACGCAGATGACGATCACCTCGCCAGAAGGGCTCGAATTTGCCAAACAGCTCGACATCGACCAGGCCGTGCTCGCCCGCGAGCTGAGCATGCGGGAGCTGGAGCGCTTCAAAGAGGCGGAGGTGCCGCTGGAGGTGTTTGTGCATGGGGCGCTCTGCGTGGCATACTCGGGCCAATGCCTCACGAGCGAGTCTCTCGGGCGTCGTAGTGCGAATCGTGGCGAATGTGCGCAGGCCTGCCGTATGCCTTACGAGATGCTGGTGGATGGCGAGTTGCGTGATTTGGGCGACAAACGTTACCTTCTCTCGCCGCAGGACCTTGCCGCCGTGGATGAAATCCCGCGCTTGATCGAGCTGGGCATTCGCAGCTTCAAAATCGAAGGTCGGCTCAAGACGCCGGAGTATGTGGCGGCCGTGACGAAGGTCTATCGCGCGGCGATTGATCGTGCGCTGGCTGGAAGACCGGCTCCAGCGACGGATGAAGATCGTTATGCGCTGGAGATGACCTTCTCGCGTGGTCTTTACACCGGCTGGATGCACGGGGTGAATCATCAGGAGCTGGTCGGAGCTTACTATGGAAAGAAGCGCGGCCCGTATGTCGGCGCGGTGACTCGCATCCTAGGCGCGGACACGCTGGAGTTGGACGAGCTTCAACTCGCGATGAAGCCGGGTGACGGCGTCGTTTTTGAAAATCTCAACGACACGAACCACGAGCAAGGCGGCAGCATTTACGAGATGCGCGGCAGCCGGTTGAGCTTCCGCCATGGTCATCTGCGCATGGAGGACATTCCCGTCGGCACACGGGTCTTTAAAACGAGCGATCCCGCGCTGAATCGGGCATTGCGGCAGTCGTTTGAAGGTGACATTCCGATTCGCAAGCAGACGCGACTCGACCTCCATGTCACCGGCAAGGCGGGAGAGCCTCTGCGCGTGCAATGCGGTCAGCTGGCCGTGACCTCGACGATGCCGCTGCAAACCGCGGTCAAACGCCCGATGACTCGCGAGAGCTTCTGCGACCAGTTTTCACGCCTCGGCGGCACGGAATTCGAACTCGGTGACGTGCGCTTCGAGGTCGAAGGCGAGGTCATTGTGCCGGTGAGCGAACTGAACCGCATGCGGAGGGATCTAATTCAAGATTTGAGAGTCCTGATTCCTGATTCCATTCCGACGAAGAAGCCCGTCACGACGCTCGAAAGCATGCTGGGAGCCGCGAAACCATCGAATCAGGAATCAGGAATCCAAAATCAGGAATTGTTCGCCCTTTGCCGCACGAAAGACCAAATCGATGCCGCCCTCGAAACGGGCATCTCGAGGCTCTACCTCGATTTCGAGGACATTCGTCGTTATGCGGATCTCGTGGCGGACATCAAGGCCCGCAGCGATACGGCACAGGTGTGGCTGGCGACGCCGCGCATTCAGAAATCGGGCGAGGCTGGCTTCTTCAAGCTCATCCAGCGGGCGGAGCCGCATGGCGTGCTCATCCGCAATCTCGGCGCGATGGCATTTTTCAGCGGTGAAGGCATTCCGATGACCGGTGATTTCTCGCTGAACGTGGCGAATCCGCTCACGGCGGAGATTTTGAAGAAGTCTGGCCTCGAACGGCTCACCATCAGCTACGATCTGAGCATTGAGCAGGTGCTCGACCTGCTCGGTGGCGCACCGCCGGAGTGGTTTGAGCTCACGCTGCACCAGCACATGCCGATGTTTCACATGGAGCACTGCGCCTTCGCGGCCTTCATGAGCGAGGGGACGGATTTCACGAACTGCGGCCGGCCGTGCGAAAAGCATCGCGTGCATCTGCGGGATCGCGTGGGCATGGCACATCCTTTGAAAGCCGATGTCGGCTGCCGCAACACGCTCTTCAACGCCGTGGCGCAAACGGGCGCCCAATATGTCACCGCGCTGCGCCAGGCCGGTTTGGGAGCCTTCCGCATCGAATTACTCGAAGAGGACAAGGACGAGTCCCTCCGCATCCTGCGCACCTATCAGGACCTGCTGGCCGGAAAACGCGGCGCGGAGGACATCTGGCGCGATTTGAAGGCGCAAAGCCAGCTCGGCGTGACGCGAGGCACCTGGGCGGAGCTGGTTTGAATCAAAATTCCGAAGTTTTCGGCACGGGATGCAGCTTGCGCGGGAGCGATTCGCGGGGATGGATGCGGACCAACCGACCCTGCATGATCTTCGACCTCAGCGATCATCTCAAAACCCCTCTCCAGCGCAGGCTTTACCGCGTTTTTGGACCGGCGTTGGAGAAAACGCTCGGGCTGACAGGATTCAACGCGGTGTATGAGGAGTCCGCCCGCCTCTTCCGCCAGCATGCGCAGCATCCGAACGTCTTCGCTTGGTTCGACTCGGTGGCGCAGGCGATTGGCGCTCGTGAAAAGGTGGACCTGCCATCTGGTTTTGAGTTTCCGAAGTCGGGGCCGCTCATCATCATCGCGAATCATCCCTTTGGCATCGTCGATCCGGTGATGCTCAGCCGCTGGGCCGCCCAGTTCCGGCCAAACCTGAAGGTGATGACAAACTCCCTGATGCTGGCGATGAAGGAGCTGGAGGGGCACATCATCGCCGTGAATCCCTTCGGCGGCGAGGGCGCCGCCAAGCAAAACCTCGGCCCGATGAAGGAGGCCATCCGCTTGCTGCGGAGCGGCGGCACGCTGATCATTTTTCCCGCCGGTGAAGTGGCCGCCTACAAGCCCGGTCGGGGCGTGGAGGAGCCTGCGTGGACGAATCACCTCGGCTCGCTCGTGCGCCGCACGCAGGCCACGGTGCTGCCGGTTTATTTCCCGGGCTCAAACAGCGCTCTTTTCCATACCGCGGGCCTCATTCATCCGCGGCTGCGCACCAGCCTGCTGCTGCGTGAGTTCAACAAACGCGAGGGCACGGAGATCCCGATGCGTGTGGGGCACCCGATCCCGTTTTCACGATTGAAAAAGTTCGAGGATGACGAGTCGCTCACCCGCTATCTGCGCATCCACACCTTTGTGCTGCATCAACGTGGCAAGGTGCCGAAGGTGCAGATCGAAAACAGCTCCGAAGGCCCGCTGCTGGAGCCCGCGCCTGATTCACAAACCCGCATGGTGTGCGAGGTGGACCTGCTCCGTGCCCGTGGAGGAAAGCTGGTGGGGCAGGGGAACCTTTCCGTCTATCAGGCGCACTCGCACGAGATCCCGTGCCTGCTCCAGGAGATCGGCCGCCTGCGCGAGGTGACTTTCCGCGAAGTGGGCGAGGGCACGGGTGAGGCGGTGGACCTCGATAAATTTGACCGCTACTACGAGCACCTCGTTTTGTGGGACGAGGAGAAGGAGCAGATCGCCGGAGCTTACCGTCTCGGGCGTGCTGACATCATTTTGCGGGAGTACGGGCCGAAAGGGCTCTACACGAGTACTCTCTTCCGCTTTGAAAAACCCTTCCTCTCCCATCTCGGCAATGCGGTGGAGATGGGCCGCAGCTTCATCGTGAAGGCCTACCAGCGGAATCTCGCGTCACTGCCGCTGCTATGGAAGGGCATCGCGCACTGGATCGCCCGCAATCCGCAGTACACGAAGCTTTTCGGCCCCGTGAGCATCAGCCGTGACTACAACAGCCTCTCGCGCAAGATCATCGTGGCCTTCCTGCAGGACAACAAGCTGCACCCGCAGCTGGCCAGCTTTGTGAAGCCGCGGAATCCCTTCCGCTACATCCGCGGCCGCCGGCTCATGCGCGAGTTCATCTCCGCCAATTTGCAAAATGTGGATGATTGCTCCGCCCTCGTCTCCAGCGTGGAGACGGATGGCAAGGGCATCCCGGTGTTGCTGAAGCACTATCTGAAGCTCAACGCCACGATCCTGAGCTTCAACGTGGACAAGGACTTCTCCGACGTGCTCGACGGGCTCATCATGGTCGATTTCACGCAAATCGATCCCCGCACGCTGAGTAAATACATGGGCGAGGACAAATGCCGCGGCTATTTGAAGCAGCATGGCATCGAGGTGAAGGCCGACTGATCGAGAAAAACTCGGCAGAAGCTGACCATCTGTCTCCGGCCAATTCTAGGCTGGAAAGGCCATAGGCATTCGGCGGCATCAGAAATAATGCGACGCGTGCGGATGAATCGGGAGTTGGCGGAAGAACGAGGATCGCTAGAATCCTCGACCGCATGAATGCCTCGCTTCCCATGAATGTGACGATGTTTATCCGCTCCGCCGGCCTCCTCGCCAGCCTTGTCCTCGGCTCCTGCGCCTATCCGAAGAACTGGCAGAACGCCACGATGCCCTCCGGCGGCCCCAGCCCCGTGCTGCGAGCCCTGCCCGTCGATGGAAACGAGCCTCTTTATAATGGCGCCGCATCGATGAACGTGCCCACGCACGCCACCACGATCAATGATGCCGCCCGCATGCTCGCCGGCATGGATGCAGATGGCTACGACCAGCTCTCAGGCATCCGGAATTCCGCCACCTGGCAGCAGCATCGTCAGCGCCTTGACGTGATGTGGTCCACCCATGAGTCGCTGCATCGCGGGCCGATTCAAAGCTGGGCGGGCAGCGAGATCGGCGACGCACAGCGTGCGAGCACGCTCTTCTATCCCTTTAGCGGCCCGGACTTCCTTTTCGCCAGCGCCTTCTTTCCCTCCGCGGAGACTTATGTCCTCTGCGGCCTCGAAGGAGCCGACCCGATGCCGCAGCTCGGTGGCCTGAACTCAGCGGAGATCGAAAACGGCCTTGCCCGCCTCCGCACCACGCTCTCCACGAGCATGCAGTTCAGCTACTTCATCACCACGGACATGCGGAAGGACCTCCAGGCCACCCGCTTTCGCGGCGTGCTGCCCGTGCTGATGGTCTTCCTCGCCCGCACCGGGCACACGATTGATTCGGTGGATACCGTGCGGCTCGATGCTGGCGGCCATGTGACCATGGCCGGCTCCTCCGGCAACACCGGCCTCATGATCCGCGCCCGCAGCGGCTGGGGAGCGCAGAAGCGCATCTTCTACTTCCGCCAGGATCTCTCGAATGGAGCGCTCAGCGGCTCCTTCCTGCGCTTTGTGCAGAGTTTCGGCCGCGTGCCGGCCTTCACGAAGAGCGCCTCCTACCTCATGCATGACGGAGGCTTTTCCAAGATCCGCGATTTCATCCTGCGCAATGCCAGCGTCATCGTGCAGGACCCCTCCGGCATTCCGTATGCGGACTTTGGTCGCTACGGCTGGAATCTCTCCCTCTACGGCAACTACCAGGGCACGCTGGAGGTCTTCACCGGTTGCCAGCAGCCCGATCTGATGCAGGCGTATCGCTCGGGACGCCATCCGGTGAAGCCGCTGAATTTTGGCATCGGCTACCTGTTCCAGCCCTCGACCACCTGCCTGATGGTGGCGCGGCCTTGATGAGAGGCGTAAATTTTTTTTCACGCGGTTTGAATGCAGGGAAAGCGGCGGCGTCACACATGCCGCAACACCACTGCACACCATGAAAACCTCCGCGTTTCGTCTCCTCGTCGTCAGCACCCTGCTTTTGACACTCACCCTCACTTCCTGTGCTCCTTACGGTCCAGGATACGGCTATGGCCCCGGCGGCTGGGGCGGCTACGGTTCTCCGACTCGTGCGGACGCCGCGGTCGGAGGTGCCATTCTCGGCGCGGCCGCCGGTGGCATCATCGGCAATCAAAGCCGCCGCGGTCTGCAAGGCGCGGCCATCGGCGGCATTCTCGGCGCTCTCGCCGGCAACGCCATCCAGCAGAGCCGTGAGCGCCGTGCCTATCAGGGCTACAGCCAACCCTACAACGGCTACCAACAGCAGCACTGCCAGCCCACTTACAATGATGGCTACAACAACGGCTACGGCTATGACCAGGGTGGTTACTACCCGCAGCAGAGCTATGGACGCCAGACCGGCTACGATCCATACAGCTGGCATTGATCCGCGTGAAACCGCACGGTAAAGAACGGAAGGACGCCGCCTCGCGCGGCGTTCTTTTTGCCCTTCATCCGACCTCCTCATGAAACACACCGTCCTCTCCCTCCTCCTCGCGCTCAGCGTTTCCGCCAGCGCTGCGAATCCCTACCTCGGCCGCTGGGCCCTCACGATCCCGGGCGGTGGCGCTGGCTGGCTCGGTGTGGAAGAAAAAGATGGCAAGCTCAGCTCCAGCGTCCTGTGGGGCGGCGGCAGCGTGGTGCCCACCGCAGGCACGAAGCTCGATGGCGATAAATTGATCGTCACCCGCGAGCAAAAGAACAAAGAAGGCAAGGTCACCACCGAGACGATCACCGCCACCGCCGAGGGTGATGTGCTGAAGCTCACCACTGTGAAGCACAACCCCGCAGGCAAGCAGATGGGCCAGCCCGCCGAGTTTACCGGGAAGCGCATCGCTGACATCCCCGCGAAGCCCGATCTCTCCAAGGTGAAATTCGGCGAGCAGATCCAGCTTCTCAACGGCAAGGACCTCACCGGCTGGCGCTTGCTCAAAGAAGGTGCTGACAACGGCTGGAGCGTCGTCGATGGCATCCTGCAAAACCGCGTCGTGAAGGCCAAAGATAAACACTTCGGCAATCTGCGCACCGACGCCGAGTTTGAAGACTTCAACCTCAAGACCGAAGTCCGCACCCAGGAAGGCAGCAACAGCGGCATCTACCTCCGCGGCATTTACGAGGTGCAGGTCATGGAGAGCTTTGGCAAGCCGCTCGACTCCCATCACATGGGTGCTCTCTACAGCCGCATCACCCCGAGCGTGAACGCGGAAAAGCCCATCGGCGAGTGGCAGACGCTCGACATCACCCTCGTGGACCGCCACCTCACCGTCATCCTCAATGGCAAGACCATCATCGACAACCAGCCTGTGCTCGGCTGCACCGGCGGCGCGATGACGAGCGATGAGTTCAAGCCCGGCCCCATCTATCTTCAAGGAGACCACACCAACGTGGACTACCGCAACATGCTGCTTCGCCCCGTCGTGAAGTAATCACCCGTGTCTCGCCGCTGGATCAAACGCCTCGCCATACCTGCCGCGCTGCTCGCCGCAGGATGGTGGGGCCTTCCGTGGCTCGTCGAGTTGCCCGATCTCACGCCGCCAGCAGCGTCGCCGGTGTTTCTCGCACGCGATGGCACGCCACTGCGGCATCTGCTGGATGAAAACGGCACGCGCCATGCCGCGCCGGTGCGTTTCGACGAGATACCCGAGGTCATGCGGCATGCGATGCTCGCCGCCGAAGACAAACGCTTCTTCTCACATGGCGGCATCGACCTCCTCGCCATCGGCCGCGCCGCGTGGGACAATGCTCGCAGCGGCAAAATCGTCTCCGGGGCGTCCACGATTCATCAGCAGCTCATCAAAAACAGCACGCCACGAAGTGGACGCCGCACCTTCACCATCAAACTCACCGAGGCGCTGCAAGCCCGCCGCCTCGCGATGACCTGGAGCCGCGAGGACGTGCTCGCCGCCTACCTGAATCGCATCTCCTTCGGCAACAACCTCACCGGCATCGCCACCGCGGCCTCCGGTTACTTTCACAAGCCACTCGCCGACCTCACACCCGCCGAGTGCGCCCTGCTCGCCGCGTTGCCACAGAGTCCCACACGCTGGAATCCCTTTCGCGATGTGAAGGCCGTGCAGCCTCGTCTGCGGGCCATTTTGGAGAAAATGCATGCGCAGGGCTGGTTGAGTGCCGAGCAGCTTCAAACCGCGCTTTCACAAGAAATCATCATCCAGCGTTTCAGCGGTGGTTTTGCCGCGCCGCATGTCGTCGAGGCCGTCAAAGGCTCTGAAACGACCCGCACGACCATCGATGCGCTTTTGCAGCAGCAGGTCGAAACCATCATCGCCCAGCGCATCGCCACGCTGCGGGCCAAAAATGTCGGTCACGCCGCCGTCGTCGTGCTCGACAATGCCAGCGGCGATGTTTTGGCGCGCGCCGGCTCGCGTGATTTATTAGCCCAGGATGGCGGGCCGATAAATGGCGCCGGGGTGCCACACACGCCCGGCTCCGCGGTGTAGCCCGTCACCAACCGGCTCGCGGTTTAGCGTGGTGCCGCGCCC
>JBKCXA010000287.1:0-3416 GCA_046316935.1 Prosthecobacter sp. | reverse complement strand
GTATGGCGGCATCGGCTACGGCGTGCTGCTGCTCGCCACGGCCGTTGTTTCGTATTGATCGGCCATGAAACCGCCACCTCGCGTGCTCGTCATCCGCGGCGGGGCCATCGGGGATTTCATCCTCACGCTTCCCGTCCTGCGTCTGCTGCGGGAAATGATCCCAAACTGCCACCTCGAGGTCATGGGCTACCTCAGCATCGCCACGCTCGCCCAATCCGCCGGCCTCGCGAATGACGTGCGCAGCCTCGACCACCGCACGATGGCGGCCCTCTTCGCGAAAAACGCACCTATCGATGAGGCGCTCAGCGAGCATCTGAAGAGCTTCAATCTCGTCGTCAGCTACCTGTTTGATCCCGACGGCCACTTTCGCGCCAGCATGGAGCGTGTCGGCGTGAAAACCCTCATCGAGTGCTCCCATCGCGTGCAGCCTGATCAAGGCCACGCCTCCCGCCAGCTCGCGAAGCCGCTCGAAAAGATCGCCTTCTTCCTGGAGGAATCGCATCTTCAAACCACGCACTTTGAGCGTCGTGAGGTCGTTCCGAACCGTCTCGCCATTCACATCGGCAGCGGATCGGAAAAGAAGAACTGGCCCCTCGAACGCTGGCTGGCTCTCGCCGATGATTTTCCCGATCACGAGGTCATTTTCATCACCGGCGAGGCCGAGCAGGAACGCAGCATGCACGTCGGCAATCGAACCAACTGGCACGCGCTGCCTTTGCCAGAGCTCGCAGCACGTTTGAGCACCTGCGCCGCCTTCCTCGGGCACGACAGCGGCATCTCACACCTCGCCGCCGCGTGCGGAGTCCCCTCGCTGCTGCTGTTTGGTCCCACCGATCCCGCCGTGTGGGCCCCGCCGCAGCCCTGGGTCACCGTTCTGCGCGCTGAAAATGGCGATCTGGCCTCGCTGGATGACCAGCAGGTAAAATGGGCCGCACGGCAAGTTGTGTCGAAAACGTAGCGTGCTAAGCAGCCTCAACTCATGTCCGACATCATCCAGCCCGAACGATTCCGCACCATCCTCATCCTTGGCGCTCCTGGCAGCGGCAAAGGCACGCAAGGAAAGGTGCTCGGCTCCATCCCGCGCTTTCATCATCTCGCCTGCGGCGATGTCTTCCGCTCGCTCGATACCCGCACGCCGCTCGGACAGAAATTTGTCGAATACTCCAGCCGTGGCGAGCTCGTGCCGGATGATGTCACTGTGCAGCTCTGGCATGCCAATGTGAGGCAGCGGGTGGACGCGCACCTCTTCAAACCGGAGATCGACTTCCTCGTGCTCGACGGCATCCCGCGGAATGTGGAGCAGGCGAAGCACATGGAGGAGCACATCGAGGTGCTGAAGGTCTTCCACCTCTCCTGCCCGGACCGCACCGAGCTCGCCCGCCGCCTGCGCAAACGCGCCCTAAAGGACAACCGCTTTGACGACGCCAACGAAACCGTCATCCAGCAACGCTTTGCCACCTACGAGGCCGAGACCAAGCCCATCCTTGAGTATTACAAAGGCGAACGCGTCGTGCCGATCGATGCCTCACAAGCTCCCGCGAAGGTCCTTTACGACATCCTCGCCGGCATCATGACCCTCGACGCCTGGAAAGAGCTCGAGAAGATGAAAATCTAAATGCGCGTCCTCTTCATCGGCACCGGAGACATCGGCCTTCCATCGCTGGAGTGGCTCATCAACACGCCCAAGCACGAGGTCGTCGGCGTCATCACCCAGCCCGACAAACCCGTCGGCCGCAAACAGGTGCTCACACCGCCGCAAACGAAGGTCCGCGCCCTCGCCGCCGGCCTTCCCGTTTTTCAACCGCTCAAAATCCGGCATGCCGTCGAAGAGCTGAAAGCCTTCAACGCCGACATCGCTGTCGTCGTCGCCTACGGTCAGATCCTTTCCCGTGCCGTTCTCGATGTGCCGCCGCTTGGCTGCCTGAACATCCACGCCTCGCTGCTGCCGCGTCATCGCGGTGCCGCGCCCATCCAGGCCGCCATTCGTGATGGCGATAGCGAGACCGGCATCACCATCATGTTCATGGATGAGGGCCTCGACACCGGCGACATGCTTCTCAAGCGCACGCTGCCCATCGCCGATGAAGACACCGGTGGCAGCCTGCACGACAAGCTCGCCCTCCTCGCGCCTTCCGCCCTCGAAGCCGCGCTCGACCTCATTGGCACCGGCAACCCACCTCGCGAAAAACAAGACGAGTCCAAGGTCACGCACGTCCGCAAACTCACACGACAAGACGGCCGCCTCGACTGGACCAAGCCCGCCACTGAGCTCGAACACCTCGTGCGAGCCTTCACCCCCTGGCCCGGCACGCACTGCCTGCTTCATGGCAGCCAGTTAAAGGTTCACCGCGCATCCATCGAGCATGCCGAGGTATGCCCCGCACCCGGCACCATCGTCCGTGCCGATGCCAGCGGCATCCTCGTGAGCTGCGCCAACGGCCTTCTCAACCTCCTCGAAGTCCAAACCGAAGGCGGCAAGCGTCTTCCCGCCGCCGATTTCCTCCGCGGCCATCCGCTGCAAGTAGGCGACCGGCTGGGATGATCCGTCCATGGTAAAGGTCGCTGCGTGGCGACGTAATGATGCCACGCCCGATCTCCTGCCATGAAACTGCCGCTCTGCCTTATCGCCCTCATTTCCACCCTTCACGCCGCGGAGCCGCCATCGTGCGAATGGGTCTTTAGTGGCGGTGGAGCTTCGCACGACAAGACGCGTGCGGTGACGACGGACAAAGCAGGGAACGTGTTTCTTGCGTCGGAGTGCATCGGTGATGCTTCGTTTGGCGATCAGCAGCACAACACGGCGGGTGGCATGGACATGTGCCTCGTGAAGCTCGATGTGAACGGCAAGGCACAGTGGGTGAGTGCCATCGGTGGGAGCAAGACGGATCGTGCGTATGGCGTGATCACGGATGCGGCGGGGAATGCGTATGTGACCGGGCACTTCGAGAGCACCGATGCGATGGTGAATGGCGAGGCGCTGCCGAATGCAGGCAGCTACGATGTCTTCACGGCGAAGTTCGCGCCGGACGGCAAGGTGCTGTGGGTGCGGGTGAAGGGCGGCGAGGGCTACGACTATGGCCACGGCATCGCGATTGATTCGAAAGGGCATGTCGTCGTGACCGGGGCTATTGGGCGGCAGGTGTTTTGCACGAAGTATGACGCCGAAGGCCGCGAGGTCTGGCATCGCACGACCTCGGGCAGCGTCAATGGTAGCGGTCATGGCATCGCGGTGGATGGAAAGGATCACATCTATCTCGGCGGGAACTCCACGGGCTCGGGCAGCTTTGACAAAGCGGTGATCGAATCGAAAACGACGGCCGCGCTCGTGGTGAAACTCACGCCAGAGGGCGAGGGCGTGTGGGCGAGCGTGATTCCCGGCACACCGAGCGCGCTGTATCACGAGATCGCGTGCGATT
>JBKCXA010000286.1:0-2315 GCA_046316935.1 Prosthecobacter sp. | reverse complement strand
AGATGCAGCGTGTAGCTGCCGAAACGTGATCGTGTGGTGCTCGCGTTGGCCATGAGCAGTCCGTTTTCCTCCTTGGCGTTCGCCCATTTGTCCGCGGACAGGACGATGGCGTTGCCTGGCGGCAAGGCCTGCAAAGTGGGGCTTTGGCGTTCGATCCGCTTCAGTTCCTGTTTCGTGCCATCGGCCTTCGTGATGGTCAAAACGGCGTTTTCGAGCGTGGCGGTCGTTTTCGAGGCTGCATCGCCGAACTGGCCTTTTTCGCCTTTGAGCTGGATGCGTGATTTGCCCGGTTCCCATCCCGCGCCGGGCAATCCGCCCTCGAGAACATAGGCCTCAAACTTCCCACCTCCCAACGCCACGACCTGAGCACCCATCGTCTCATCGCGATACTCGCCTTGAATCACGAAGTCAGGATCTTCCCGCCGCGCGACCTCTGGGTCGGTCCACGTTTTGGATTCATCGGGTGCCGCGACGAGCGATGAGATGCCGACGACAAAGGCAAGGAAAAGGGACAAAGGCTTCATGAGATGGATGGGAACAGATTGGTTGGCAGCAGAATGGAGGCTCCGGTCAGAAAAGATCATTCTGTTACCAGACATTCCGCTGCCAATTTCAGAGTTAAAGCGTCTCGCCATAGCTCCAGCCCTCGCGGACGGGTTCTTTGACGAAGGCGTTGAGTTCGGGGTGGTTCGTGATGCGCATGTTCACGGCGTCCCACTCGATGCGGGTGTTGAAGCGTTGCGCGAGCACACCGAGCTGGATGATCTCGGTGAGCTTGGCGGAGTAGGTGAAGTTTGAGCCGGGCTCCGGGCCTTCGCCTTTGATGGCCCGCATCCATTCGCGAAACGGGCCGCCGGGCACACGCGGGATGCTTTGCGGCGGCGGACTGGCCTTCCAAGCCTGACGCAGCGCCTCATCAATGATCGCCGGAGGTCCGGCGTGCGTGCCGCAGCCGAGCATGCCCTTTGTGCCGACCATCCAGCAGGCGCGGCCGAGATGCGCAGCGTGCTCCGCGCCGAACTTTTCGATGCGTCCGACCTTTTTCCAATCCTGCGGCCCGTCGAACCATTCGAGCGTCACGGGGCCGCGAGTGCCTTTCGCGGCGAAATGGAATTTGATGTGGCTTTTCGCCGTGATGAGGCCTTCGAGCGATTCCTGCCGCTGCAAGCACTCGACAACGGTTGGCGCATCGAGGTCGAGAGCCCACACCGGCGTATCGAGCGTGTGGCAGCCCCAATCACCGAGCATGCCGGAGCCGAAGTCATAAAACGCACGCCAGCGCTGCGGCAGGTAGTCGGCGCAGTAGTCGCGCTTCGCCGCGGGGCCGAGCCACAGGTCCCAATTCAGCCCCGCAGGCACGGGCGATGAGGGCGGCGGCATCACGGACGGATTCGCGAAATGCGGTCCGCCCATCTGCGGGCCGCCATTGTGACAAAACACCTGCGAAACATCGCCGATGGCACCGGCACGCACGGCCTCGACGGATTCGCGGATGCCATCGCCCGCGTGACCTTGATTGCCCATCTGCGTGACGACCTTGTAGCGTTCACGCGCCTTTAGCAGCGTGCGCGTCTGCCAGATGTTGTGCGTGAGCGGCTTCTGCGTGTAAACATGAATGCCGCGCTCCATCGCTGCCAGTGTGGCAGCAAAGTGCGTGTGATCCGGCGTGGAGACGACCACGGCGTCGATCTCCTTGTGCATCTTGTCGAACATCACGCGGAAGTCCTCAAAGAAGGGCTGGTTCGTGCGCCAGGCCTTCATGTTCTCCGCGCACTGTCGCTGATCCGCATCGCAAAACGCGACGAGGTTCTCCTCGCTGCATCCCTGGTTGTAAGGCTGCTGCGCAATCCATCCACCGGAGCCGATGAAGGCGATATTGAGCTTTTCATTCGCCGACTTGCCCGGCTTGCCAATGGCAAACGCGGGTAAAGCGGCGGCGGAGGTCGTGAGAAAGGTGCGGCGGTTCATCGGAGAGAATTGGCAACAGAATGGTTGGCAACAGAATGGGAAATCCGATCAGAAAAATTATTCTGCTGCCAGACATTCTGTTGCCAATCTTCTGGGACTTTTGTTTTCATTTGGTCAGCGTGGTGATCTCCACGCGGCTTTGATTGAGGTTGATCCATTGGATGGCTTCCAGTCGGCTGTGGCTCAGCAGGACATCCAAGTGCTTGCGGTAGGCGGCGTGATCGCGGCGGAGCGAGGTGACGGTGAATGCGTGGTGTTCGTTATGGAGCTGCACGGGTGTTCCGAGGCTAATCGGTCCGTCCGCGAGCTCCTCCCGTTTCACACAGTGAGCTTCGCCACCAAAGTGA
>JBKCXA010000285.1:0-5263 GCA_046316935.1 Prosthecobacter sp. | reverse complement strand
ATCACAAAGCCACCGTCTGGGAAGGCGGCATCCGTGTGCCCTGCCTCATGCGCTGGCCTGCGAAGCTTCCAAAAGGGAAAACGACCTCGCAAATGGCCATCACGATGGATTTGCACGCCACCTTCCTGGCTGCAGCTCGTTGTGTAGTCCCGGCTTCAGCCGGGTCTGAGCCGCCTAAAGGCGGAACTACGAACGATGAAAAGCCTCTCGACGGCATCGACATCGTCCCGCTGCTCACCAGCGATGCCAAGCCCATCGACCGCACCTTCTTCTGGCGCATCGACCGCTCAAATCGCAAGCAGAAGGCCATCCGCCACGGCAAATGGAAGTACATCAACGACGGCAACACAATGGACCTCCTCTTCGACCTCGAAGCCGACATCGGTGAACGCACGAACCTTGGCTACCAGCACCCCGAAATCCTCGAAGACCTCAAATCACGCCTCAAAGCCTGGGAAGCCGAGATCGACACGACGGAACGCGAAATCTGGGTCAAATGAAGCCACTGCCATGATCTTCCTCGACTGCACCCACGACCACCTGGAGGCCATTCAAGCCATCTTCAACGAGGCCATTGTCAACTCGACGGCGCTCTACGATTACGAACCGCGCTCCAGCGAAGTGATGGACGCATGGTGGGGCGCGAAGCAGGAGAAAAATCTGCCCGTCATCGGCGTGCTCGATGAAGACGGCACGCTGATGGGCTTCGGCAGCTACGGACCGTTTCGTCCGCATGCGGCCTACCAGCACACGGTGGAGCACTCGATCTATGTGGATGCTCGTTTTCGAGGTCGCGGACTGGGGAAAGAGCTTCTCAATCGCTTGATCGAGCGAGCCACGCAGCAGGGCTACCACATGATGATCGGCGTCATTGATGCGGAGAATGCGGGAAGCATCGCCCTGCATGCGAAAGCGGGTTTCGAGCCTTGCGGACATATCCGCGAGGCAGGATTCAAATTTGGCCGCTGGCTCGATCTGGCACTCTACCAGCTCATTTTGAAGCCTTGAGCACCGGCAGCACGATTTGCGAGGGATGCTCGGCGTCGTGATGGATGGTGTTGAGGGCGTTTTTCACGCTGCGATGCTGCTGGAGCGGCTCGCCGGTGTTTGGGTTCACATCGAAGCGCGGGAAATTGCTGCTGCTGATGTCCACGCGGATGCGGTGGCCTTTTTTGAAGACATTGCTCGTTGGGTAGAGCCGGATCGAGATCGGGTAGATCTCGCCGGGCTTCATGAGCTTCTCCTCCTTGAGTGAGTCGCGGAAACGGGCGCGGCAGATGCCGTCGGCGATGTTGAGATCGAAGCCGCCGGGCCAGTCGGCGCTGGAGGGATGCACATCGATAAGCTTCGCGGTGAAGTCAGTGTCCACGCAATCGGAAGAGACCCACAGTTTCACTCCGAGCTCGCCCGTGACTTCGATGTCGTGCTCGAGTGGTGCGGTTTGAAAGACGAGCACGTCGTTGCGCGCGGAGAGAGGCAGCGGCTGCGGCCAGTTCCACACATGAGGACCTCCACGCTGGTCCCACGCGCCTTGCAGCATGATGCCATCACCGCTGGAAATGTTGCCGCCGATGGTCGGAACGGGATTTTTCGGGTCAAACGTGTAGCTGGAGCTGCCGGACTGTTTTTCAGTCGAGAGCACGCCCTCGCCGCCGAGGTAGAAACGCATGATTTCGGTGCCCGCAGGCGGCCAGGTATCAGTTTCATGCCACTCACCACCGTGGAAGAGTTTTCCATCGGGCGTCTTGTGACCATCGCCGGTGCCCATGGTGAAATAGCGGACCTTTTTGGCGAACGGACTCGGCTTGCCCTTCATGACGTGATCATACCAACTCGTGCGCCAGGCGAGTTCATCCGCAATCGCAGCCTCCGGGCCGAACTCGACCATGCCATGCGAGCTTTTCGCCTGCTGGCCGTGAATCCACGGGCCCATGATGAGATACACATTGCTCTTCAGCACGGGCGTGAGAGCACGGAAGTTCGCGGTCGTGTTGCCAGCCCAGGAGTCATACCAGCCGCCGACAAGCATCACCGGCATGTCTTTGTAGTCTGACGCATGGTCGATGATGTTGTTCTGCTGCCAGAAGGCATCGTTGGTGCCGTGACGCATGGCTTTGACGAGCCAGTCCTCGTATTCTGGTGCGAGTTTCAGCGGAGTGAGGCCCGGACGCAGCGGCAGGTTCGCCAGATAATGAAAGCGGTTGTCCGCCATCTCTTTGAGCACGGCCTCGGTGGCCGGGTCCTGCGCCGCGTTGCTGCCTTTGCCGCCGTTCAGCATGATCCAGTTCCAGAAGCGCATCTCAAAAGCGCCCGCATTGCGCATCGACTGCACGCCGCAATTCGACACCGCATCCACCGGGATCACCGTGGCCAATCCAGGTGCCTTTGCCAAAGCCATCGCATGCTGCGTGCCACCGACATAGCTCGTGCCGATCATGCCGATCTGCCCGTCACTCCACGGCTGCGCGATGATCCACTTTGCACAGTCCACGCCATCCTTGCCGTCGTCCGTCATCCAATGCCACACACCCTCGCTGGCATAGCGCCCTCGCGTGTCCTGCGCGATGAAGATGTAGCCATGCCGCGAGAAGTACTCGCCGTGCTTCTTCGCGCCGTTCTTGTTGTAAGGCGTGCGCGTGAGGATCACCGGCAGCTTCTCCGTGCTGCCCGCCGGTTTGTAGATGTCCGTGGCGAGCTTCACGCCGTCGGTCATCGTCACCATGACCGTCTCCGGCTCGGCGTGCAGGGTAAGGGCGAGAAGAAAGAGACAAAAGAGCGAGCGCATGAAGGTCAATACGCTCAGGAAACTCTGACTTCTCGTTCAAAGCCTCAAGTCATGCAGCCATCGGGAGATGTCCTCATCAGGATGAAAGATCGGGATGTCAATAGGCACGAGACCGTCCTCCGTGCGCACGAGGTTCGCCTGATGGGCGTCGAGGGCCAAAACGTCATCCGCCGCACGGTAGAAGGCATCCTGCGAAGATGGCACGCTGACAAAATCGCGTTCGTGGAAGAACTCCGCGATTTCCTCGACGCTGGGCGCATCCCCGGTGATGTCACGCTGCGAGACGATGATCGATAGCCCGTAACCAATGGAAAGGATGCGCTCCAGGCGCACCTCATCGCCAAACACCGCGTTGAACAGGCTCCAGCGCTCCAAGTAGAGCATCGGTGTGCCTTTCCCCATCACGAGGCGCTTTGCGGGCCGGTTTGTCACCGGATCAAGGTCGTAGCTGATCTGCGGCGCGGCACCGTAGGTTTCCGGGTGGGTGGCTTTGAAGACAAGCCGTGATGCCTTGTCCAGATGCACGCGATGCTCTTCCCCGGCCAAATTACTGAGAGGAATCAACTCAAGCTCTGAACCAAGGAAGCCGGCGTCTCGTGCCCAGTTGAGGAGCTGGTGCTCCTCAAACTCGAGGCGCGTAAACCAGCCACTCTCTTTAATTCCAGGGCTTGCGCGATAAACTCCTCGGAGGTGCGCAAGGGCTGCTTCAAGCGGATTTGGCGGTCCTTCTCCCACAGGGCATTGAGTTTGGGGTTGGTGCGGAGGAGTTCCTCCGTGCTGATGGCTGCACTCTTCATGGCGGGAGATTAATGGATCACAAGAAGGGTGACCAGCGGAAGTTTTTCACAGGCCGATCACTCCGCGAGGAGCTTCTGAACCTTCTCCTCGAGATCGCCGCGGGCGCTGGTGCTCACGACCATGCCCTTTTTGTTCACCAGCCACATCGCCGGGATGGAGTTGATGCCATATTTGGAGGAGATTTCGTTTTTCCAGCCCTGACCGTCGAAGAACTGCGGCCATTCCATGCCACGCTCCTTCACGAAGGACTCGAGCTTGGCCTTGTCGGAATCGAGCGAGATGCCGACGATCTCAAAACCCTTCGGATGCAGCTCTTTGTAGGCCTTCAGCACGTTCGGCAGCTCGGCGACGCACGGACCGCACCAGGTGGCCCAGAAGTCGATGAGGACGACCTTGCCCTGCATTTTGGACAAATCGACCTCGCGACCGTCCACGGCGGTGAACTTGAGATCGAGCGGCTTGGTCTTCAGTTCTGCGGTGGCCTTGATGCTTTTGATTTTGCCTTCGACCATGCGGTTCTGTTTCGCCTCCGGGAAGTCCTTGAGGTGCTTCTCCGCCTTTGCCATCCACGCCGCGGTGTCACCGCCGGATTCTTCGACCTCTTCGAGCGATTGCATCACGTTGATGAAACTCGCCTCGGACTTCGTCTCCGCCGTCGCGTCCTCGGACTTCAGGATGTCTTCGAGGGTGACCGCAGGCTTCGCAGGTGCGGCGACTCCGGCCATCTCGCGGGCGCGGCCCACCATGACTTCGAACAACGCGGCATCATAGCGCGCTGGATTCTTCGGCGCGGTCTTCGTGGCGGCGGCGAGGGCATCATCGAAGGCTTTGAGGCCCTTTTTGAGAAATTCGACCGCTTCCTCGCGGGACTTCGGACGCTCCTTCGGGCTCTTGAGCTCTTCCATTGCCTCGGAGACCTTTTTCCATTCAGCATCGCCATCGGCGGCACGGACGGACGACGAAACGGTCACCAGCAAAGCGGCGACCCCGATGGAAAGAAGGCGTGATGCGTTCATTTGATGAGCCTACATGGTCACAGCAGCCGCTGGCAATCGCTAAAGCGATGATTTCTCACTTCACGATCTCACCGACGAGCAAAATCGCGCCGGGGTAGAAGGCGGTGCCTTCGAAGCGCTTCGGGTCGTCGATCTTGTTGCCATTCTTCGCGAGGATCTTGGCCTTGTCTGGCACTTCGGGGCTGATTTCGATCTTCACGGTGTGGATGACATCAGGCAGCTCGCTGCCCAGGCTGAGTGTGGCGAGGCGGTGGTAGGTGCAGTAGGCATCGATGCGAGGAACGAGCTTCACCGGCTGGTCATCGATCGTGACGCTCACCTGGCCGCAATCCGGCCCGATGATGTCGTAAATCGAGGCGCGGGTTCCCTTGAACTGGAAGCTGAGCACATCACCGGGCTTCGCGGCCTTTTGGAGGGCGCTCATGCGATTGCTCCAACGCTTCGCGAAGTCCGCCGGAGCAGGCTGGAAGCCGCTGGAGAGCGTGGCGGCGGTGATCTGCACCAATTTGGCCTGTTCGTAATTCGTGGCGATGAACGGCGCAGCCAGGGTTTGGGCACCTTTGGCTTTCGATGCGGCTTGAATCGGCTCGATGGAACGCACGATGGCGGCGAGGTAGAGCTCGTGACCGGTCTCGACATGCGGATGCACGCTGTCCGGCGCGAA
>JBKCXA010000284.1:0-8846 GCA_046316935.1 Prosthecobacter sp. | reverse complement strand
CTCAGCCGGCTGGTCAAATCGAAGGTGAAACAGGCGGTGGGCTTTGTGGGACGCTACGAGGAGCAACTGCAAAACCTGGCCCGCTGGAAGCAGTGTGATGGCATCATCTGCGGCCACATCCACACACCGGCCGACAAGTTGATCGACGACATTCACTACCTGAATTCAGGCGACTGGGTCGAAAGCATGACGGCCATCATCGAGCACCACGACCATCACTTTGAAGTCCTCAGCTACCACGACTTCTGCCTCCGCACCGGGCGCCAGCCCAAAGGCATCGAGCCGAGCCATCCGCTGGAGCACACGAAAGTGTTTTTTCTCCCGGGCTCCGTTTCCCAGCCTGATCTTCTTGCGGCGTAAGTCTCTGGAGCCAGTGCGGTATTGCCGGGGAGCGGGGAGCACGCACCATTCTTGGTCGCACGCGGGCTCGATCCCGTCTGTCGAAGAAGTATGATCCTTCCATGCTTTCCTTCTTGGCAGGATCGGACACAAAAAGCCCACGATACCGCACAGGGCAGCTTCGTATGTAGGCGCATGAAAGACATGAACCCTGGCTATTCCCGTCGTGAGATGCTCGCCCGTGCGGGCGGTGGTTTTGGCATGCTGGCCTTCGCATCGATGCTGGAGGCGGCAAAGAATCCTTTCTCGCCGAAGGTGCCGATGCAGCTCGGTGGCAAGGCGAAGTCCATCATCTGGATTTTCACCAATGGCGGCCCCTCGCAGGTGGATACTTGGGATCACAAACCGGAGCTGGCGAAGCGTGACGGGCAGACGCTGGAGGGGTTTGATCCGAAGACGGGCTTCTTTCCTGGCTCGGTGGGCGGCTTGATGAAATCGCCCTTTGGGTTCAAGCAGCATGGCGCGAGCGGCACCTGGTGCAGCGACCTGTTTCCGAAGACAGCAATGCATGTGGACAAGATGTGCTTCATCCACAGTTGCTGGACGGGATCGAACAACCACTCGCCGGCGCTCTTCATGATGAACACGGGCACGACTCGCATGGGCTATCCATGTGTCGGCTCATGGGTGAACTACGGTCTGGGGAGCGAGAGCGATTCGCTGCCGAGCTTTGTGGTGATGAGTGATCCGCTCAATCGCGGCCTGCCGAAAGGGAGCGCGGCAAATTGGGGCGCGGGCTTCCTGCCAAGCGTGTTTCAAGGCACCTGGCTGAAGCCCAGCGGAGCGCCGATCGACAACCTCGCGGTGCCGGCCTCGCTCACGCCGCAGCGGCAGCGGGCGCAGTTGGACCTCATGTCGAAGCTGAACCGTCAATCGCTCGCCGGATCGGCCATCGAGAGCGAGTTGAACGCCCGCATTGAGAGCTTTGAGCTGGCCTACCGCATGCAAACAGCCGCGCCGGAGGCTTTTGCGATCAAGGACGAGCCGGAGCACATTCAAAAACTCTACGGGGTGAATGAAAAACACTGCGGCCACTTTGCCTCCCAATGCCTTACCGCACGGCGCATGGTGGAGCGGGGGGTGCGCTTTGTGCAGATCTACAGCGGCGGCATGGAGAATCAGCAGAGCTGGGATGGTCACAAGGACATCCTGGGCAATCACAGCGGCTTCGCGGCGGAGAGTGATCAGCCGGTGGCGGCGCTCATCAGCGATCTGGAGCAGCGTGGCTTGCTCGACCAGACGCTGATCGTGTGGGGCGGCGAGTTTGGCCGCCTGCCCATCGCTCAAAAAGGAGCACAGCCGGGTCGCGATCACAATCCGCATGCCTTCACCGTGTGGATGTGCGGCGGCGGTGTGAGGGGCGGCTATCACCATGGCGAGACCGATGAGATCGGTTTCAAGGCGGTGATCGACAAAGTCAGCGTGCACGATTTGCACGCCACGATCCTCGCGGCGGCCGGACTCGATCACGAGCGGCTCACCTTCAAATTCCAAGGCCTCGACCAGCGCCTCACCGGCGTGGAGAATCCGAAGATCGTGAAGCAGGTGTTTGCGTGAGCCTGATCAGGCCTTCTGCTTGCCGATGATGCTGAAATCGAGGTCGCCCTCGCCAGCCTCGACTCCGCGTCGCATGGCCTCGGCGGTCACGTCGAGAGCAGGGGACTTGATTTTGAACTCGGCGGCCAGCTCTCGGGCGAAATCGGCATCCTTGAGCATGTTTTGCAGAGAGAAGTGCGGCTCGAAGTCACCCTTCATGATGGCGGGGAGCTTCATGCCGATGAGCGTCGAGTAGTTCGCATTGCCCTCCAGGGCCGTGAGCAGTCGCTCAAGATGCACGCCGTGTGCCTGCGTGATCGCCGCGGCCTCGGAGAGAGCTTCCACGATGACGGCCGAGACGAGATTGGTGACGATTTTGAGCACCATCGCGTCGCCGACCGCACCAAGCGGCAGCAGTTTCGTGGCGCTGGCCTCCAGCACGGGTTTTGCTCGTTCGATGAGCAAATCGGGGCCGCCGAGGTAGTAGCAGAGCTTGCCGTTTTGAGCGGCCATCTTGCTGCCGGTGAAGGGGGCATCGAGAAATGCGGCCCCGGTGGCCTCCACGAGCTTCGCGGCCTCCAGCGTGGCCTTTTTGCTCACGGTGGCATGGTTCATCACGAGGTGTCCGGCCTTCAAAACGGGTTCCATGTCACGGATGGCGGCCAGCAGCGCGGCGCTGTCCCGCACGAAGATTTGAATGATGCCGGCCGCCTGCGCCACCTCGCGGGGCGAGGCGAGGAAGTTTGGCACGGCCCGGGCGCTGCGGCTCCAGACAAAGACCTCATGGCCTGACTTGCGCAGGTTTTCGACAACGCGGCTGCCAATGATGCCCAGCCCGAGAACGCCAACATTTGGTTTGCTCATGCGCGGCGATTAAGAGCGCGGCAACGAAAAGGCAAGGGCTGGCTCCAGAAGACTGTTCCAGAGCTGGTGACACCGTGCCGTAGTCCCAAGAGGCTGGATGGCTCGCAACCAAAGCCGTGAAGGGCATGCTTTGTGCTTTGGAGGACTTGATGTTGCGGCCTTCGCAAAGGTCCGATCATCCGAAAATGACTTTGATTGCGCGAGACACATGACTGCGATTATTCTCAGACCCTACGCTCCCTCCCGAACCGTGACGCAGGCTTATTACATCGCCAAAGGTCAAAAAACGCTGGGTCCATGCACGCTGGACGATCTGCGGAGCTTCCTCGCGTATGGCTCGATCCAGCAGGGGGATCTGGTGATGCGTGATGGCGAGCAGCAGTGGCGACCGGTGGCGACGCTGCTGGAGATCGCCGCGGAGCATGAAAAGACCGGTGCTGAGCGGACGGGCGGCCTCTCCTTCCTGCCGCGTCGCCGCACGGTGCGCTATCGTGACTATGAGCGGGTTCCTATGGATCAACGCGGCGGTGTGGTGCTTCGCTGGCTGTTCCTGGGCTTTCTGATCTTTCCTCCGCTGCTCTGGCGGGCGGGGGTTTCGATCTACTCACACCCGATCTTTGGCTCCAAGGCCGATGAGAACGGCTACCTGAACATCTGGCCTCGCTGGCCGGAGGTGGCAGTGACGCTCATGATCGTGATCAATGGCATCGCCTGGTGGGCGCTGCTGGCGCACGGCTTCGAGTGGATCTCACCGTTTGTGAGAGAGTTCATTGAGGCCTCGAAAGGCGTGCGCGAGATGCTGTGAATGGCGCTGGCTCAGGCGCGGCGGCGTTTGCCACCGATCCAGCCCAGGCCGAGCATCATGAGGAGGGCACCGGAGGGTTCAGGCACGTTTTGGAAAAAGTTCTGCGTGACCTGCTCGCCGATCTGCGTGCCCATGGCGCTGCCGTCAGCCACGGAGCTGAAGAATTGCGTGCCAGCATACACTCCGCTCATGCTTGCCTCGGTGGAGGCCTGGCTGAAGCTGGAATAGATGCGGGTGATGTCGTTGGTGCCGTTGCCATCAATGTCACCGCCGAGGGTGAAGGCGTAGGAGTTGCCGAAGTAGCCGGCAAGCACAGAGGAAGCCGCGCCGCTGAAGGCGGCCGTGGTGGAATAGTATTCAGGGTAGGACGGGCTGGCGATCAGTGGCTGCCAGCCTCCATCTCCCTCGGTGTTGGGATTGCCATCGATGTCGAAGAATGCGTCGCCACCATTCGCGATGGCGGTTTCAGGGCGCCAGAATTCGGAGTCATAGGCGGCGGCAAAGCTGGCGATGCCGGCATCTGCCATCGCGACGTTCAGCGCCGCGAACAAGCGGGCGGAGTCGGAGACATTGAGGCCGGAACTGGAGGCGATGTTCTGAGCAAGTTGATTCCACATGCCGGGAACCTTCACCGAGCCATCTGGTGCCGACCAGAAATAGGCCTGCGTGAGCTGGTCGGGCGTCCGGCTGACACTGCTGGAGGAGCCAAGGTCCTTCACTTGATTGTAGTCAGTGGCATACTGAATGGAGGCCACATACGCTGCTGGCGTTCCACCAGGCAGGCCGCCGACATACGGAGCAGTGCTCGCCACGGTGAAGGTGCTGACATTGCCCCAGCCTGGGAGGAGCGCAGGGGCAGGGGAGGTTTGATTCCAATAGCCCACAGTGCCCACGGGGGAATAGGGAGTGCCTGCCGCCGAGCTGGCGAGATCCGTGGACCGCCAGGTGAGGATGTCATTGGCAATCGTTTGGCCCCAGGCGATGCCGTCGGTCTTTGCCTGGCTGTCGGCAATGGCGCTCAGCTGGTTGTTGTAGAGGCTGGTAAAGCTGCCGGATGAGCCCGAGTAGAGGCCCTGCATGATCGTATTGGCCGCGGAGGCCATCGCCGCCTCGAGCGAAGCACCGGCTGGCCCGGACATCGGGGCCGAGCCCGTGTAGCTGCCAAAGCTGTAGGGATTGTAAGTGTTCCGGAGGCTCTCCGAGGCATTGTACATCGCCACATGGAGGATGGCGAGGTCCCGGGTCATCAATGGAGCGACCGTGCTGGTGCGCATGGCCGAAAGAGCTTCGCTGTTCCATTCGGTGACGAGGTCACCGCGAGCCGTGCCGAAGGCGAAAAGCAGGCAACCGCACCAAATAGTGAGGGGAGTTTTGGCTGGTTTTGAGGTGAGTTTTTGCATTTGATAAGCAATGTTAACCATAATTACCATATAAACAACCTTTTTCTCTCCTGCTCGATCTTGGCTCATCAATTGCCGCTCATCCCTTTTCGCCAGCAGGCCTCTCTGCGGCCTGAGTTCTCCGCGCTTGCATTCCCGGCATATCTCGACAAAGGACGCGGCCCCATATGGCCTCCACACCTGTCATCAACCTTCGTAAAGGACACGCTGTCCGCTACAACAACGACGTCTGCGTCGTGTCCGAATTTGAGCTCAAGACGCCCCCGCGCATGGCCTCCTTCGTTCAGATGTCCGTCCGCAGCATCACCATCGGCAAGGTGTACAACCTCCGCATGACCTCGAACGAGTCCCTCGACTCGGTGAACCTCTCCCGTGATCAGCACGAGTTCAGCTACAAGGACGGCGATGGCTACCACTTCATGCACCCTGACACCTTCGAGGACGTGCTTCTGGGCTCGGACATGGTGAAGAAGGAAAAGGACTATCTGATCGAAGGCCAGAAATACATGATCCTGCTCGCCGATGACGTCGTAGCCGGCATCGAGCTTCCTGCCTCGGTCACCATGACCGTCGCTGAATCCCCGGAAGGTGTGAAGGGCGATTCTGCCAACAATGTTTACAAAGAAGCCATCATGGAAACCGGCCTTCGCGTGCAGGTCCCGCTTTTCATTGGTCCTGGCGACAAGATCAGTGTGAAAACCGAAGACGGCACCTACCTCGGCCGCGTGAACTGATCTTCTTCGCACGATTCTCCATCGAAAAAGCGCCTGATCTTGAGCGATCAGGCGCTTTTTTTGCTTAACAATTTTGAAACGATGGGTTCAAATCCGCGCCGACGCGCAAAAACATCACGTCAGCCATCCTACCAACAGCATCACTCATGAAGAAAACTGCCATCACCCTCCTCGCCATCGCCGCCAGTCTCGCCACCGCCTCCGCAGGTGACGCGACCAAAAAAATCATGAAGGAACTGCACAAGCCCGAAGACGCCATGTGCAAGAAAGTGGGCCGCGGTGAGGCTACCGACGCCGATCTTGCGACGCTTCTCAAAGCCTACCAGGACATGTGTGCGGACACACCGGCCAAGGGACCGAAGGCAGTCTGGGTGGAGAAGTGCCAGGCACTCATCGCCGCGATCAAGAAGGTGCAGGCCAACAAGGCCGACTCCGGTGATTTCAAGAAGGCGGTGAATTGCAAGGCCTGCCACGACATGTTCAAAGGCAAGTGATCCGCTGACAGACAACATTCCTGGAAGGCTCCGCAGCTTGCGGAGCCTTCTTTTTGCCCTCGTTCAGCGACCGGTGCCCCGCTCGCGGGCGATGACATCTGGGATCTTCTCCATGCGGTTCTCCGGAGCGGGATGCGTGCTGAAAAAATCGCTCCCGCCACGTCCACCTGAAGCCTCGGCAAGGATCTCCATCACGCCGATCAACTCCTCCGGCCGGTAGCCCGCCTGCAGCATGAAGCGCACTCCGAGGGCGTCCGACTCCAGTTCGTCATCGCGGCTGAATTTCATCACCTTCCACTGCGCCACCACCTGGGCCAGATGAGCACCGGTGTTGTTGTGTCCATCGCTCACCATCAGGCCCACGCCTTGTGCCAGCCCGCTCCAGAGCCGTGAATTCGCCATCTGCTCGTTCGAGTGACGACCCACCACATGGCCCATCTCATGACCGAGCACGCCTGCGAGCTGGTCCTCGTTTTTCAGGCGGCGGAACAAGGCCTCTGTGATGAAAATCTGTCCGCCGGGCAGCGCAAAGGCATTGATCGTCACGCGGTCCGCAAGCAGGTGAAAATCAAAACGGTAGGGCGTCTGCCGCGCCGCGGTCGAGGCCAGCAGGCGCTGGCCCACCGTCTTCACCTTCGCCACCGCCTGCGCATCGGACGAGGTGCCGCCCATCTCGCGGATCATCTGCGGCGCGGATTGCAGCCCGAGCGCCACTTCCTCCTGTGGCGTGGCCAGCGCCAGCTTTTGCACGCGGCCGGTGAACTCGTTTTGATACTCCGTCGTGCCCAGCCAGTGGTAGAGCAGGGTGCCCACGACAAAGAGCAGGCCCATCATCAGTCGTGGGTTGCAGCCCATGCCACGGGAGCGGCCATGAGAGTAGCCGATCACAGCTGCCTGCCCGGTGAGGAGTCGAAGGAGGTTCTTCATACCTTGGTTATACGGGGATTCGCTGTTTGAGACAAGCCTCCTGCGTGATTCACCTCTTGCCCCGCGCTCCAATCTGCCCACGGTCCGCCGCTCATGTTTTCCTCCCTCACCGAAAAACTCGAACTCGCTTTTAAAAAGCTGCGCGGCCAGGCCAAGATCAGCGAATCCAACGTCTCGGACGCGATGGAAGATATTCGCATGGCGCTGCTGGAGGCCGATGTCGATTTCAAGGTCGCCAAGGACCTCGTCACCACCGTGAAGGCGCAGGCCATCGGCGCGGAGGTGCTCCGCACCGTCTCGCCGGGGCAGCAGATCGTGAAAATCTTCCACGACGAGCTTGTGAAGATCCTTGGCGAAGCCGCGCCACTCAGCCTCGACCCGCCGCAGCGCATCCTCATGACCGGCCTCAATGGTGCCGGCAAGACCACCACCTCCGCGAAGCTCGCCAGCTGGCTCAAGAAACAAGGCAAGCGTCCGCTGCTCCTCGCGCTCGATTTGTATCGCCCCGCTGCCATCCAGCAGCTCCAGGTGCTCGGCGGCCAGCTCGGCGTGCCCGTGTTTGCTCCGGCCGCAGGTGAAACCGATCCCGTGAAGGCCGCAAAGGCCGCTCTTGAATGGTTGAAGGCGCAAGGCTCCGGCGTGGCCATCTTTGACACCGCCGGTCGTCAGGACCTCGACGCGGAACTCCTCGCCGAGCTGAAAAAAGTCCGCGAGATCGTGCAGCCGAGCGAGACGCTGCTCGTCGCCGATGCCGCCACCGGCCAGCAAGCCGTCAGCGTCGCGCAGAAGTTCAACGAAGCCGTCGGCATCACCGGCCTCATCATGACGAAGCTGGACGGCGATGCCCGTGGTGGTGCGCTGCTCTCCATGCGCCAGGTCACCGGCCGACCGGTGAAATTCCTCGGCGTGGGCGAGAAGATCGAGCAGCTCGAAGTCTTTCACCCCGACCGCATGGCGCAGCGCATCCTCGACATGGGTGACGTCGTCAGCCTTGTCGAAAAAGCCGCTGAGGAGATCGACGAGAAGGAGGCCATGAAG
Source organism: Prosthecobacter sp. (assembly GCA_046316935.1). Classification (GTDB taxonomy): domain Bacteria; phylum Verrucomicrobiota; class Verrucomicrobiia; order Verrucomicrobiales; family Verrucomicrobiaceae; genus Prosthecobacter. Next base: position 649 of record JBKCXA010000284.1, on the reverse strand, counting down.
CTGGCCGAGCGCATGCAGAGCAACAAATTCGACTTCAACGACATGCTCGCCCAGATGCGCATGATGAAGAAGCTCACCTCCGGCGGCGGCATCGGCGGCCTGCTCGGCATGCTGCCTGGCATGAGCAAGATGAAGGACATGGTCAGCAACGAGGACGCCGATCGGAAGATGAGGCACACCGAGGCCCTGATCCTCTCGATGACACCCAAAGAACGCTCCCGCCCCGAAATCATCAACGGCAGCCGCCGCAAGCGCATTTGCAACGGTGCCGGGCGTCCTGTCATGGAGATGAACCAGCTCCTGAAGCAGTTTGAGATGATGAAAAAAATGATGAAGAACCAGGGCGCGATGATGCAGATGGCTGGAGCGCTCATGGGCGGCGGTGGTGGCGGCATGGGCGGTCTCGGCGGCCTGCTTGGCGGCCTCGGCGGGGGGGGGAAGATGCCCAAGCTCCCGCCTGGCATGAAGTTTCCGAAGTTCTGAACCATTGCTGTTCAGATCGCCTCCTTAGTGGGACCGCAAAACGAGATCGCTTGATCGGTGTCGACTTGTCTCGGTCGAGACTCGACGTCTTGCCTCGCTAGAGTTGTTGAGGGCGTGGCAAGCACGGCTCAGAAGCCAACGCTCAGTATGCACTCGAGAACAGCCT
>JBKCXA010000283.1:0-3368 GCA_046316935.1 Prosthecobacter sp. | reverse complement strand
GATCGAGCGTGGTATCGCGGAGCTGTGCGCCGCGGACTTCGCAAATCTGGTTCACACCGAGGCTGGACAGCTCGTCCATGCCGCGGCCATCGCCGGTGCTGCCATGCACGACCCAGGCGGCCTTCCGGCCGAGCTGGACGAGGATCTCGCCAAAGGTGTGCGTGAGCTTCGGATCGAAGACGCCGATGAGCTGGTAGTCGGGCCGGCCGGGATTCAAAAGCGGCCCGAGCATGTTGAAGATGCTGCGCTGGCCTTCGCCGGCGAGCTGCTTGCGTGCCTCGGCCACGGCTTTGAAGGCGGGATGATACAGCGGGGCAAAGAAGAAGCCGAGACCGCAGCGTTGGATGCCTTCGACGACTTTTTCCTTGGGCAGATCGATGCGGATGCCGAGCGCTTCGAGCACGTCCGCCCCGCCCGCCTTGGAGGTGATGCCACGATTGCCATGCTTCGTCACGCACACGCCCCCTGCGGCGAGGATGAACATGGCGGTGGTGGAGACATTGAAGAGGTGGAGCTGGTCCCCCCCGGTGCCGACGACATCCAGCATCGGGCCCTGGAGCTTTGAGCGGTCGAGGCCTGGATCGACGGCGAACTGGAGGAATTCCTTCACGAAGGCGGCGATCTCCGCAGGTGTCTCGCCCTTGTGTGCGAGGGCTCGCAGGAAGTCCGCCTTCCCCACGGATTCGACGGCCGGATCGACCAGCCAGGCGGCTGCACGGGCGATCTGCGCGGCATCGAGGTTTGTCTTGTCGAGAAGCTGGCGGGTGAGTGACTGCATGCGGCGGCGAGTGTGGCGGGGAAGGTGCCTTTGGCAATTGCAGGAGTGACATGAGCTGCTGAGCCGCTGGTCATTGAAGGCATCCTTTTGAATTGGGAAGGATGGTGCGCGGTGCAGGGTTCGAACCTGCGACCCTTGCCGTGTGAAGGCAATGCTCTACCACTGAGCTAACCGCGCGGAGTCGTGGGGCGCAGTCTTTAGGCGGACTTGCGGCGGAGGGCAAACGGAAATTCAGGCTCGGCGAAGGCGAAATTGCCGCAGGTAATGCAGGGGCGTCATGCCCATGTGACGGTGAAAATGCTGGGTGAAGGCGCTTTGATCGCAAAAGCCCAGTTCGCGGCCCACTTCGCCAATTTGAGCGCCCTCTTTTTGCAGCGCCTCGCAGGCGGCCTGGATGCGCAGCTTCATGATGAAGGCCTGCGGGCTGGCGCCGAAGGTCTCGACGAATTTCCGGTGAAGCTGTCGGGGCGAAAGATGCACAATGTCGGCCAGTTCGGTGATCGACACGCCGGTGCGGAAGTGCTCGCGGATGTAGGCGAGGGCACGGTCGATTTGCAGGTAGGGCTGGAGGACCTGTTTTTTGCCCTCAAAGCTCTGCACCGTGCCCATCAGGCCGATGACGCGGCCCTTGTCGTCGAAGAGAGGGAGCTTGTTCGTCACAAACCAATCGGGAATGCCCTGATCGGTGAAAAAGAGCTCCACGATGTTCAGCTTCGGCTTTCCGCTGGCGAAGACCTCCTCGTCATCGCGACGGAAATTCTCGGCGAGGCGGTCGGGGAAGAGATCGAAGTCATTTTTGCCCACGATGTCGTTTTCATCGTGAAAGCCAAAACGGTCCATGAAGCGACGCGAGGCGCACATGAAGCGGAAATCGCGATCCTTCGCAAAGAACGCGAGATCCGGCAGATGATCGAACATCTGATAAAATGGAGAAGCCACGCTGACACGGCGGATGAACCGCTCGCGCAGCGCGGCAGGGGAATCAGAGCGTGACGTCGTGCGGTTGGCCACGGCGCTGATTTAGCACGGCTGCATCAAAAGCGCAGCCGGAATCCCGCGTAGGCACCCGTGTCGAAGGTTGGAAAGCCAGCCACGGCCTGGTAGTCATCGCCGAAGAGGTTCTCCACGCGGGCAAAGACATCGAGCTGCTGGCTGACCTGCCAGTTCGCGCTCAGACGGGCGAGCAGGTAGTCCTCTGCATCGAAGCGGGCAAAGGTGGCGGCATCAAAGTCCTCGCGGTCGATGACATACGAGCCGGAGAGCGTGAAGGTAAGCCGCTCCTGCGGGCGCAGCGTCATGCTGGTGGTGATCATGTGCCGCGGCTGGCGCACGAGGCGGCGGCCGGTGGTGAGATTGTCGGACTCCAGGTAGGTGTAGCTGGCGTTGAAGCCGAATTCCTTGCAGGGCTGCCATTGAGCCGATGCCTCAAAGCCCTCACGACGGGCTTTGCCGACCGGTTGGAGAAAGGCGGGAGCACCAACGAACTCAAAGGTGTCGTGCAAATCATTGTGAAACCATGTCAGCGCGAGGTTGAGGTTCGCTGCTTCGATGGGCTGTTCGATACCAACTTCGAATCCGCGACTGCGCTCGGGCTTTAGGTTTATTAACTGGCCGCCAAACGGAGCCCAGATGGCACCTTCGCGATCCTGCGGTGTCGGCGGGGCGAAGGCTGTGCCGTAGTTCGCATGCAGGATGGTCTGCGTCCAAGGCATGCGCCAGCTCGTGCCGGCACGCCAGGTGGTGGCATCGGCAAAGTCCGAGTAGCTGTCATGCCGCAGGCCGGTGACCACATTCCAGCCGGGCAGGATCTCCGCCTGCGATTGCAGGAAGACCGCCCAGTTCGTCTCATGCTGATCGATGTCGTAACTCTGGCCGCCGGGATTGAAGAAGCCCGGCGCGGCATCGTTGTAGCGATTGAAGCTTTGGTCTTGCAGCCAGGCACCGGCGGTGAGCGTCCATTTGTCCGTCATACGCACCACGCTCTGATACTCGAAGAAATGGTTTCGTGAGGTGATGCGGTTGTCGAAGGGACCAAAGGGGCTTGTGTTGCCCGTGGCCACCTGGCGGAAGTTGCCCATTTGATAGGTCAGTGTCTGTGTCCAGCGCTTCGTGGTTTCCCACGTGAGGCGTGGCGAGACACTCCAGAACTCGCTCAGTGTGTTGTCATCCGGATCATTGGCAAAGACGCTGCCCGGGTTCCCCACCTCGGCCTGGTAGTAGCGCCAGTCGAGGTCGAGACGCAGCGAGTCCGCGAGTTGCAGGCCGAGCGTGCCGGAGGTGTTGGTTTGCTGGAGCTGGCTGTTGATCCGCTGGCCCTGGATGTCCGTGCGCATGGCGTCGATGGACCAGTCGAGGATGCCGATGGCTCCACGCGAGGCCAATCCTTCGCGGAAAGTGCCGTAGCTGCCGGTCTCGAAGAAGATCGAGTGCTCCGGCTTCGCGAGGCCCTTGCCGCTGCGGGTGATGATGTTGATCACACCGCCGATGGTTTTGCCGCCGTAAAGACTGGCCGAGGGGCCGCGGAGAACCTCGATGCGCTCGACGTTGTCGAGGCCCATCGTCTCCGGGTTGAACGAGCCGGCCAGGTTCA
>JBKCXA010000282.1:0-12343 GCA_046316935.1 Prosthecobacter sp. | reverse complement strand
GAGGGATGGCCTGCGGCTTCCGGGGCGGGTGTGCGAAGGGTGGTGTAAAGGCGGGGGCGGTAGGCGGTGAGGGTGAGGGTGGCTCCGGCGATCTCGGCGGGGGGCTGCTGGGAGATGTTCACGACGGCGGTGCAGTCGGCGCGTTCCATGGTGACGCCGGAGACGGTGGTGAGGCCCGCTTCGAGGATGGCGGGGCCAGTGGAGGCGCTGGTGGCTCCAAAAATCTGCGCCTGAAGCACGGCGTTTTGATCCTGATCGGGCATGAGGCCGATGACCTGCGAACGCGGCAGGCCGAGCTGCCAGAGGCGGAGCATGTTTTCCTGATAAGTGCGTGTGACGGCGACGCGGAAGGCGAGCTCCTCCTGAAGCACGGAGGATGCTGAGAGGCTGACGACGGCGGTGATGCCGATGGAGATGATGCTGGCGGCAGCTAGCACCTCGACGAGCGTGTAGCCGGCGCGGCGGAGCAGCAAAGATGGCCGGAGGTGCGTCATGGCGTGAAGTAGGTCTCCTGCCACGCATCACGCGGGAGGAAGGTGGCGAAGCCGGGGCCCGTGGCGACGGTCTGCGGCACGGAGGTGTCCGTGTCCGGCGAGAAGATGAGACGGCTGGCCGTGGTGCCGCCGGAGGCGCGGCGCTTGATGGTCCAGTTGGTCATGACGCCGCCGATCCAGCGCACATTGCGGGTGAGCGTGGAGGGCATGTTGAACATGAGCGTCTGGTATTCGTTCACGAGCACACCGCGCCAGCGGTAGTCGTTTCCAGCGATGGGGCTGCTGACCCAGGAGAGTTCGACAGGCCGGCCGAGGTCGTCTTTGAAGGCGAGCACATGGCGGCGGGCGTTTTCACGCTCGAAGCGGATATCGCGAATCCAGGGTCCTTTGAAGCCGCTGGGCATGATGGTGATGATGACGGGCTTCATGGCCGCGGCGGCCTCCAGGGCGGCGGCGTTTGCCTGGCCGACGAAGATGATCTGATCGACGACGCCGTAGATGCGCATGTTTTTGAGATAGGGCGAGTCGAGCTTGATGAAGAGCACCCGTAGTTTCGCGCCGTAGCCGGAGGGCCAGCCTGGGGGATTATAGGTGGGGGTGGCCTGCTCGGCGATCCAGTAGGCCTCGGTGGACGAATTGAAGACGCCGCTGACCTCGACGCTGACGGTGTCAGTGCGTCCGGCGGTCTTTTCGCGGTCCTGGAAGTGCCAGAGGGAGTTGTCCGTGTTGTCGTCGTTTTTGACGACATTGAGGTAACCGAGATAACGGCGGTCTCCGGTGCCGCCGACGGGGCCGGTGGTGCTTGGAATCACGGGAAGATTCGATGGCAGCATGTCGGCTCCGTCCGCATTCGCACCGTAGATGGGATATGGAAGGCCGGGTGGCTCGACGACGGACTGCGACTGGATGTAGAGCGAGCTGGTGCGGAAGGGGATCTTCAGCGGGCTGGGCGTGCTGGCGACGAAGAGGGAAGGGGGATGGCGGATGACGGTGCGGCCCTGAACGGTCCAGTAAGCATGGTGACCGGTGCCGGAGGAGCTGCTAGCGACATCGCGGTAGATGTCGAGCTCGGTGGTGACGCCGTCGGGCTTGCGATAGACATTGAACACATCTCCGCCGAGCACGGGCGGCAGTGTTTTGAGGAAGTGCCAGGAGGTGAAGTTATCAATGTTTCCCGCGGTGCCGGAGGCGGGGCGGGAGAGGCGCTCGGTGATGAGGTAGCTGAGCGACGGGCGGAAGCCGGCGTAGTTGTAGGGATAGACGGTGTTGAGCCCGTCGCCAGGGAAGGCGGTGCTTGAGTAGATGTTGAGGTTCGTCCAGCCGTCGTGGCTGTTGATGCTGCCCGTGTCCTTTTCGAGCACGATGTTTTGATTGCCTGCGACGGTGTTGTTGCGCGTGAAGTGCTTGTCGAAAGACATTTCCCGGCCGAGCAGGCGGGAGCTTTCGACGCCGATGCGGCGGCGGGCGATGTCCTCCATGAAGCTGACCTGCACGGAGCGGACGTTCATGATGTTCACCCAGGAGGAGACGAGCAGCCCGGCCACGATCATGAGCATGAGCGCGGCGGCCATGATGGCACCGCGGCGCATGCGAGGACTGGTGGAAGGAGGGCGCATGAAGGTTCAAAGGGATGGAAACATCGGCACGGTGAACATGAATGACGTGCGTCCGGCCATCTGGTTGTAGGCCTGGCGGGGATCGGCGGCGCTGAAGGTGTTTGTGGCAGGGCCGAGGTGCCGGGCGCATGGGTCAGGCCACCAGATGAAGTAGAAAGGCCGCTCGGTGGCCCGCTTGAAGCGATCGACCATCACGCCCTCACGCAGGGCGAGGCGGGCGGAGCGCTCGAAGGTGATGAAAAGCGGCGTGAAGCCATCGGTGGACCACTGCGCCGCAGTGGTGGGATTCATCACTGAGGGCGGATAAAAGACCTCGTAGCTGCCCGCATAGACGAGGGCGGTGGGGAGGGCCACGCCGGTGGGATCGGCGAAGCGTTTGACTGAGGCGTGGATGCCCCAGGGTTGCGCCACATTGAACCTGACGAGATCAATGTCGTAGATGGCGACGACCTTCATGTAGCCGGTGTATTTGCTGAAGCCGAGAATGAAGATGCTGGCATTCTCCGGCATGGCAGTGGAGCCGTCTGGATTTCGAATGTCACGATATTGGGTGGCGGCAACAGCCCCGATGGTCACGAGGTGGGAGCGGAACTTTTGCGGGGTGTCGAGCTCGCCATGGGTGGCTGGATTGTAGGCGATGGTGGAGGGCTTGTAGTTGTTGGCGGTGTCACGGCCGAGGCAGAAGACGGCGGCGGCGCTGGTGGTGTCGGTAATGAAGGACTCACGCAGCTCCTCGGCCTTGGAGAGGCCGGTGAAGTTCGGCGCGGAGGGTGTCTCGATGGTGCTCAGGGAACTGCCGTAGAAGGCGCTCATGGCGGGGGTGCCGAGTGGCACGCTCACGACCGAGGAGAGGCGCGGCTGGTTCCTCACGATGGTGCCATAGCTGACGACGACACCGCCCATGATGATGGCAGACATCGCCACGACGAGCAAAAGCTCGACGGAGGTGAATCCTCGTGGCGCTGGCAGCAGGCGTCTCATTTAACAGGCGGTGAGTTTCCGCCGACGGGATTCCCGAAAAGCATGCGGATGGAGGATTCGATGCTGGTGGGGCCGGCCGGCGCGGTGGCTGGGGCTGCGGGGACAGTCTCCGCAGGCGCGGCAGCGGGCGGCGGTGCCTGGCGGTCTGGAGTGGGGTGCGTGGCGAGCGGCTGCGGAGAGGTCGTGTTTCGCTGCATGCTGCCGGAGCGTGTGATCCTGCCTGTCTGCCCCTGGCCGCCGAGGAGCTTGTATTTGATCTCCGGGCTCATGTTGATGGGGATGAGCATGACCTTTGGCGGCAGGCCGGTGGCTTCCTTTTCCTGCCAGGCCAGCTCGACGAACTGCATGGTGATGTTTCGCACGGTGAGCTGCACCTGCTGGTCTGGGAACACCGGCGGCACCGTCTGGCCCGGCTGGAGCATGATGTCTCCGAGCATGACCTTGATCTTGCCATCCGGCCGCACGCTGGCACCGACGACGGGCAGCCTCGCGAGCACATCGCGGACGCGGTTTTCCTCGGTGTCCTCCGGAGCGTTGCGGCTGGCGGCTTCGAGAGCGGACTCAAAGGGGTTGTTCTCCTCCGGCTTGACGCGTTCGGGCGTTTTTTCATCCGGAAGCACCAGTTGGTATTGTACGCGGCCTTCCTTGCCTTCCTCGTCCACCGGGGCCTCCTGGGCCATGGCGGGACGCACGAGAGCGATGATGGCAAAGGCCAGCAGAGCCGCGATTTTGGGGAGTGGGATGCAAAATGGGTTCATGGCTTTTTCTTTTCTTTTTCCGCACCGGCTGGTTTGGCGGCGACGACGGAGTTGAGGTCGAAAATGGGGGTCTCGAAGGACACATCGAGCTTTAGCTGGCGGGCGGTGCTGCCGCCGGTGACCTGCACGACCTTCATTCGGGCGAGCGGCAGGCGGCGCTCGATGTCACCGAGCCAGTTGAGCACCTTGGCATACTCCTCCTCGATGGTGAGCGTGGTGAGGACGGACTTCGGGATGAGCTTGTTGGTGGTGGAGGCCTTGGGCTCCGTGCGGCGCTGGCGGACGAGGCCGATGCCGCCCTCGCGGAGGCTGAGCTCGATGGTCTGATCGACCTCCTGCTGTGTCTGGATTTTTTCCACGGCAGGCAGCCAGGCACGCAGGAAGCGGCGGATCTCCTCCGTCTCCGTCTTGAACATGGCGGTCTTGATCTCGGCGGCGGAGCGCTCCGTCTCGGCAGTGGTGGCGGCCGTTTCAGCCTCCTCGGCCTCCATGCGCATGGCGGTGACCTTTTGATGCACGATCTGCGCCACGTAAACGATCACGCCGATGAAGGCCATGAGGACGAAACAGGCTAGTTGCTTGGGATTCATGAGCTGAAAAAGCGTGATGGGTTACTGGGAGGAGCGGACGAGCGTGGAATGGTATTCGATGCTGTCCTCCGTCTTGGTCTGCTGCGGGGAGAAGCTGCGGTATTGAAGCTGCCCGAGGGAGTTTTCGATGTTCACGATCTCGGTGGCGGCGTTCACGCCGGAGATCTTGATGCCGAGGGAAAGGTTCGCGGCGACTTCGTCACCACGCTCGAGGCTCACCTCGCCAAAACGCGTCTCCGCAGCCACGGCACGCGCGATCTTCACGACGATGGGCTGGATGTTGCGAGCGCCTTCCATCCACTGCGCCACGCCCTCGGCCTTCTTTGTCTCAGCCTCGAGAGTGCCGAACTCGGTGTTGTAGGTATCGCGTTCGCTCTCGATGCGGCCTTTGCGCTCATCGGCCTCCATCTTCATTTTTTTGGCCTTTTGGAAGTTCAGGTAGTCCATCGTCATCATGTAGGCGCAGCCGACAATGGCGACGTAGAAGATGACGGGGATAAAGCGGAAACTGGCCGGGAGGCGCCGCGCGGCGTCCGTCCGCGGGGTTTTGAAATCGTGGCAGAGGTAGTCAGTCATGGGATGCGGGCGTGATAGGTTTTAATGAATGGATCAATGCTCGCCGAGAATGGTCCAGAGCAGGTCGTCCTGCGTGAGATCGATCGCGCCGACCTTTTCGAGATGCACCATGAGCTCGGACCGGAATTTGCCGTCATTCCCATCGCTCACGAAATAGACCGGGCTGCCCTGCGGCACGCGGGCGATGAGCGGACTGATGATCTGGAGGGAGGTCTCCACGGCCTCGGGACCGAGGCCGCTGCGGCAGCGCACATCCTTCCACTGCCCATCTTGCTGGACGAGCACGGCGATGGAGCCCTCGCAGGCGACGATGAGGATGAAATTCGGCGGCGTGCCGGTATCTGCGGCGCGTGAGATGCTGAGCACGGCATGCTCAAGCAAGGCGAACAGGCCGCAGCAGACGCGGCCAGTGCGGAGCTGCACGGTCTTGAGCAGGTCCTCGGACACCTTCACCATGCTCTCCTCGACGGCGAGCAGCAGGGAGGCCGTCGTCTCCGGGTGATGGCACACGGCGTAGCGCTTGCCGCGGTCATACTTGGGGCCGAGGACGGCGCGGGGATTCGTGCGCAGAAGGGAAACGCAGTTGTCCCCACGCATGAGGTTGTTCTCCAGGGAGATGATGACGCGGTGGTTCACGGAGAGGGCGCACCAGCCGTTCTCGGACATGCTGCGCCATTCCTCGCCACGCTGCGGCACGACATCGGCGAACTCGCCGTCCATGATGCCTCCATCCTCGAGCTTGCCTTTTTTGCCCATGCCGCGCCAGCTCGTCTGGCTGCGGGAGACATTGATCAGCACAGATTTCCGCCCGTCGAAGCGTTGGCGCCACGGCACAGCAGCATCGTCCGCGTCCGGTTTGAACGCGGCGAACGACAACACAGATTTGATTTCATCCAGCAGCATAAATAGAGGTCAGTTGTTCTTTGGAAAGGAAGTCATACACCTCATGCTCGGTGTAGCCGGTCTTGCGGGTGTTGGAGGGCTTCCAGCCGTCCGCCATGCGCATCTGGAGGCAGCGGTCGAAGCTCTGCATGCCGCGGGTGAAGCCTGCCTCGAGCTCCTGCTCCAGGTTCTTGAACTCACCGCGGCGGATCATCCCGCAAACGGAATCGTAGGGCAGCAGCAGCTCGTGAATGGGAAAGCGCTTTCCACGCTGCTCGTCGAAGAGCAGGCGCTGGCAGAGGATGCCGCGGATGGAATCGGCAAATGATAGCATGGCGTTTTCCATGCGGTCGGAGGGCATGAGCTTCAGGTAGCGCTGCACCGTCTGCGCGGCGGAGGAGGTATGCAGCGTGGCCACGACGACGTGGCCGGTTTCGGCGGCCTGCAAGGCGATCTCCGCCGTCTCGCCGTCACGAATCTCACCCACGAGGATGACATCCGGCGCCTGACGAAGAGCGGCGCGGAGGGATTTGTTGAAGTCGAGCTCGTCGGAGCCGATCTCACGCTGCGAGACAAGGGAAGGGATGCCTGCCGGGTAAATATACTCGATGGGATCCTCAAAGGTAAGCACATGCTCCTGGCGGCGCTTTGCACGCTCCAGAATGAGCGAGGCGATGGTGGTGGATTTACCGGAGCCCGTGCCGCCGCAGACGAGGAAGAGGCCGTTCTTTGCCTCCAGGAAGGCTTTGATGGCGGGCGGCGGGACGTTGAGCTTGCTGATGTCGGGGATCTGCTCGGGCAGCAGACGCATGACCCAACGCGGACGGCCGCGGGTGACCATGCGGTTCACACGATAGCGGCGTGTGCCGAGGGCGAGGGCGTAGTCGATGCAGCCTGGGGTGAACTCCAGCGGGCGCTCCGGCTGGTAGATGAAGGAATCGAAGAAGATCTTGCCGTTGCGCTTGTAGGTCAGCGGCTCCCAGGGGGTGATGTAAAAGTCGCTCACGCCCGAATCCTTCGAGAGATGAAGCATGCGGTAGCCGAGCTGGCTGCGTTCGTGGATGTCTTCCATGATCAGGTGAGAGGTTCAGCGGTTGCTTTTGAATCGTGCACGAAGTTCCGCACGGGCGGAGGCGCCTTCGAAAACGAGGAATTGATTGCCCTGCACGACACCCGCGCCGGGATCGAGCGTGGCCCAGGAGAGCTCCAGGGTGTATTCGACGCCGTCGATGGTGACCTTGGCGTCCGTGGTGGGGTTTTTGAGCTCCACGATGTCAGCGCTGGCGAGACGGTCGCTCGTGTTTTCCGTGGAGATGAGGCCGAGATTGATGTGCGTGGTCAGCGCGACGCTTGGCTGGGTGAGATTGAGGTTCGTGCTGAGGGTGACGCCGTTCGCCTCGCTATCGTAGAAGGTGGTGCCGTTCAGGATGACGAGCTCGCCAAACTTGAACCAGGTGTTCGGCGTGATGGTGGAGAAGGGCTCGCGGGTGAAGGTGAGCACGTTTTCCACGCCCGCGTCGAGATACTGGCCGTTGCCGAGATCGAGCTTGGTGTTGCCGTGCTTGAAGGTGGAGGTGGGATTGCCGTTCTGCACATTCGTCACAAGATTCGATCCGCCGGTGGCATTGCCCCAACTGCCCACGCCACTGCCGCTGAAGCCCGCGGTAAGGCGGTAGTAGGTCTGCGAGTTGGTGGGGCTGGTGTTGTAGGCCGTGGCGTTCGTGGTCTCGTTCCTGGCCATGATCGTCATTGAAGGCGTGACGGGGCCGAACGAGCCTCCGGCAAACAGCGTCCATGTCGTGCCGCCATTCGTGCTGACCATCAGTTTCGAGTCTGTGGATGGTGCACCGTTGGATGTGATGGTGACCGTGGATGGGAAGGCATCAAAAGCAAAGGTGCCTCCTCCTGGATTGATGGAGGGGGATGGCAGTGTGGTTGGGGGAGTGGTGCCTCCACCGCCACCGCCGCCTCCACCGCCGCCGCCTCCACCTCCTCCCCCTCCACCGGGGCCGGTGGTGGGTGCTGTCTCGGCAGGATTGAAGCCGGTGGGAGCACCGCTTTCCGTGACGGTCGTGGCACCAAGGTAGCTGGCGGTGGGATCCTTGGTGGCCGAGCCCCACACCCAGCCGTTGGATGAATTGTAAACCTTCTTGGTGGCCTGACGGGTGGTGTCCGTGCCGAAATCGAAGCTGGCCAGCGATTCATCCAGGTAAAACTCGGTGACGGCCTGGCCGGTGCGGTTCTCGGTCAGTTCGAAGCGTTGCTTGGTGCGGTTCCACACCGCTCGCACACTTTCCCCGGCAGCCGCCGCATTGGTGATCCGGGCGCGGAGACGGGCATCCACCAGTCTTCCCGAGGCCATCCCCGCATGCTGCTTCCACTCCGCCTGCGGGCGCACACGTTTCATCTTGTCGAGCACGGCTTGCGGGCTGGTCAGGCCCGCGAGGTCCCCGCCATCGGCTGTGAAAAGGGAAACCATCTGGTTCAGCGTGGCCACATCTGATTCGAGCTTCGCAGCGGGAACGGCATTGGAGCTCGGTGACCAGTAGGTGACGCTGACGGTCACGAGCACACCAATGATGGCGACCATCATGAGCATCTCCACGAGCGAGAAAGCCATGCTCCCAGCACCGCGTCGGCGGTTGAGAAGGGCGGAGCTGGTCGAAAGAGAAGGCATCAAGGACATATTAAATATTATAAAAGCCGCACTTTCAATCAAAACATCTCAAAATTATGGAAAATGACAGTATAATGATGATTGGAGGCAAAAAGGCTCGATCATCTGTCTTTGCTTACTTTTATGTTATGAAAGTCATAAATATCATTTGAGCTTGTGACAGCCTCCTTATATAATATCCATAATTATGCGCTATTTCCACGCCCTTCAAGCTGCAACCTCCGCTTTTGCGATGCTCGCCCTTTTCCCGGCGGCCCTCGTAGCGCAGTTCCCCAGCGAGGCCACGATGCACATGATGGCTCCCGAGTATGAGGAGGAGGCTCTTCGCCTCCGCGATGCCCCGCCTCAGAAATACGATTTCTCGAAAGCCACCCTGAGTGACGTGCTCCGCTTCCTCGCCACCGATGCCAATATCTCCTTCTTCTCGCTGCCGGATGACAGCGCCGATGGCGGCAAGCTCATCACCTTCTCCATCGAGGCCAGTCCCTTCCGGGTGCTTGAGACACTCTGCAAAGCCAACGGCCTCGCCATCATCCCGGATAACGGCATCTGGTACATCCGCCCCGCGGATGACCGTGAGTTGCTTGGCAAAGCCTACGTCATCAAGCACAACGCGGCCGAACGGGTCGAGTATCAGAGCACCTCAGGCCTCGGTGGCAGCCCCGCGGGTGCCTCGGGAGGCGGCGGCACGGCCGGCTTGAGCATGCAGGGAGCCACCCGCTCCTTCAACGTGAAGCGCAGCGATCTCATCAACAACATCCGCAACCTCCTCGGACTGCCTCCCGAGGAAATGGAACAAGGATCGATGGGGGGGGCCGCGGCCGCTGTGGCCGCACAGGGCCAGGACGCCGTGCGTGACATGAACTCCAACACCCTCAGCGCCACTCGCAAGCCCAAGGTCATCTGGCAGTCGGACTCCAACACGCTCTACATCGTGGCCACCCGCCTCCAGCACATGTGGGTGGAAGGCTATCTCGCCACTGCGGACCAGCCGCAGCAGCTCATCGCCATCGAAGTGAAATTCATCGAAACGTCCCGCGATCCGAAACGTGAGTTTGGCATCGACTGGACCGGCACCTTGGAGACCGGCAATTTCCGCCGTATCGATCAGGCAAATGTTGGCCAGGATGCGCAGGGCAACCCACAGCTTGACATTGAATACACCAATACTCCCACCACGGGCGGTTTTCGTGCAGACCTGGCGCCGCTGCTCTCCGGCGTGAATTTGAACAACGTGGGGGCCACGCTCGGCTGGCCGGCTTTGAGCGTTCTCTCTGCGCAGGATCTCAATGTGAAGCTCCGCGCCATCATGCGGGATGACGAGACCAACACCACCTCGTATCCGCGCATGGTCACGCTCAGCAACAAGGAAGTCGCCATCCGCAGCGTGGTGAACCAGCCGGTGCTCGACTCCAGTGCCACCAGCACGGGCGGTGGCGGCGGTGGTGCCGCGGTTGCCACGACGCAGATCGCCTACCTGCCGATCGGCACCGTCTTGAACATTCTCCCCAAGAAAATGGCGGATGACAAGGTGCTGCTGAACATGGATGTGATCGTCTCCTCCATCATCGGTGAGACGGTGATCTCCGGGAATCCCTACCCCATCGCCTCCTCGCGTGTTTACAACGCGCCGGTCGAGGTCCACTCCGGCTACACAGTGGCCGTTGGCGGTCTCGATGAGGCTCGTGAAAAAGAAGGCGAGGCTGGTGTGCCCTTCCTCGAAAAAATCCCCGGCCTGAAGTGGCTCTTCAAATACAAGAGCCGCAGCAAGAACCACAAAAACCTCATGCTCTTCATCACGCCGAATCTGATCGATGCCCGTGATGGTGGCCTGCCGAAGGACCCCCAGTCCATTGTGCCTCTGCGCCCTGACAGGATGCTTCCCACCAAGCCGCGGGTGGATTACCACACTGGAGCGCTCGCCAACGGTCCCAAGGACCTCCCCAACGCCTCCCGTTACCTCTCACGCGAGGCCGACAAGCTGGAAAACATCGTCAATGAGAACCTCATGACTGACGAAACCGGCCAGAAGCTCCGCGAGCTCAAAGTCGCCACCGAGCAGCTTGTGGCCCAGTGCCAGCAGCTCAAGCTCTCGCATCCCGGAGACTTCGCCACCATCGACCAGAACGAACTCGTCCTCAAAGGCGTGCTCGACCGCATCAGCCGCATCACGCGCACGATGTTCTCGAAGAAGTATTTCTGACCTTTCCGGTCCGACTTTGGCATCTTTTGGTCAAAAACTGCCCCAAATGCTGGGGAAGGCTGACTCTAAACACCCATGATGTTGACGATTCTGCCGGATTTCGCTAAAAGACAGCCCCGTGTCCGCCTCTCCCGTCACGACAACCTCTAAACGCGCAGTGTCCGCCTACCCGGCGGACTTTCAGGAGCAGTATCTACGTGCCTTCCACTTCATGCGACTCTCGCGAGTCCTTGAGGAGAAACTGGGGGCCCTCTACCGGGCAGGTGGCCGCATCGTGGGCGGGGTTTACCTGGGCAAAGGCCAGGAGGCCTTCGCCGCCGCGATGGGCGTACAACTCCGCATGGGAAAAGATGTCTATGGCCCGCTGATCCGCGACCAGGCTGGACGTCTGGCCTTTGGCGAGCCGATCATCGAGACGTTGCGCACCTACCTCGGTGCCGTGACCGGCCCAATGCGTGGCCGCGATGGCAACATCCACCGCGGGCGGCCTCGCGATGGCTACATGGCCATGATTTCGCACCTCGGCAGCCTGCTTTCCGTCGTCGCTGGAGCTTTGTTTGCCCGTCG
This sequence comes from Prosthecobacter sp., assembly GCA_046316935.1. Lineage (GTDB taxonomy): Bacteria > Verrucomicrobiota > Verrucomicrobiia > Verrucomicrobiales > Verrucomicrobiaceae > Prosthecobacter. The sequence continues at coordinate 999 of JBKCXA010000282.1, read as the reverse complement.
GCTCAAAGGAACGCTCGGCGATTCCATCGGAGCCACGAGCGTGGGAGATGGAGCCACGTCCACCGGAGCTTTTCATGAAGGCATGAACCTCGCGGCGGTCGAAAAACTGCCGCTCATTGTTAGCATCGCGAACAACCAATACGCCTACTCCACCCCCAACACCCGCCAGTATGCCTGCGAGAACCTCGTGGACCGTGCCAAGGGCTATGGCGTGCATGGCGAACACATTGATGCGACCGACCTCGCCGCGTGTTTGACCGCCTTTCGCGGTGCCGCGGCCCGTGCGAAGGCCGGTGAAGGCCCGCAAATCATTGTCGGCACGCTTTTGCGCCTCGCCGGGCATGGCGAGCACGATGACGCCAGCTACATTCCCGATAAGAAACGCCACACCCATGAGGCTCGCGACTGCATCGATGTCGCCGGAAAATTCGCCGTGGAGCAGGGCTGGGCCACCGAGGCGGAACTCGTGAGCCAGATGGAGGAGATTCGTCGGGTCGTTGATCAAACCGTCGCCAAGGTGTCGAAAGAGCCCGTGCCGGATCCCTTCAAGGAAAGCTGGCTTGCGCTGTCCACCTCTGAGCTCGTGGAGGGCCAGAACGCATCATGAGCGGCAGCATCACCTACCTTGAGGCCATCCGGGAGGCACAGTATGACGCACTGAGGAACGATCCCTCCGTCTTTCTCTACGGCCAGGACATCAACACCTTCGGCGGAGCCTTCAAGGCCACCAAAAACCTCGGCAAAGAGTTCCCCGGCCGCGTTTTCGACTCACCCATCAGCGAGGACGCCATGGTCGGTCTCGCCATCGGTGCGGCCATCGAAGGGGCGCGGCCCATCGTCGAGATGCAGTTCGCTGACTTCTCCAGCATCGGCTTCAACCAGATCGTCAATCAAGCTGCCACGCTCTACTGGCGCACCGAGACACCGTGCCCCGTCACCATCCGCCTGCCCAGCGGCGGCACGGCCGGCAGTGGTCCCTTCCACAGCCAGAGCATGGAG
>JBKCXA010000281.1:0-5461 GCA_046316935.1 Prosthecobacter sp. | reverse complement strand
GGCAGGCTCTTCGGCTGATACTGCTGCTGCTTGAAGAGCTCCACGATGCGAGCACCGCGGTCGAGCTTGGCCTTCGTGCTGGCGTCGAGGTCAGAACCGAATTGGGCGAAGGCGGCGAGCTCGCGGAACTGGGCGAGGTCGAGCTTCGTGGTGCCGGAGACCTTCTTGATGGCTTTCGTCTGCGCGGCGGAACCCACGCGGGAGACGGAAAGACCGACGGAGATGGCGGGGCGGATGCCTTGGTAGAAAAGGTCTGTTTCGAGGAAGATCTGGCCGTCGGTGATGGAGATCACGTTCGTCGGGATGTAGGCGGACACGTCGCCGGCCTGCGTCTCGATGATCGGCAGCGCGGTCATGGAACCACCGCCGTAGTTTTCGCTGACGCGGCAGGAGCGCTCGAGCAGACGAGAGTGGAGGTAGAACACGTCACCCGGATAGGCTTCACGACCGGAGGGGCGCTTCAAGATGAGGGAGACCTGACGATAGGCGACGGCCTGCTTGGAAAGGTCATCATAGACGATGAGCACGTCCTGGCCCTGATCCATGAACCACTCACCGATGGCGGCGCCGGCGTAAGGAGCGAGGTATTGGTTCACCGCGGAGTCGGAGGCGGAGGCGGAGACGATGGTGGTGTATTCCATCGCGCCGGCGTCTTCGAGAGTCTTCACGACGCGGGCAATGTTGGACTGCTTCTGGCCGATGGCGACGTAGATGCAGTAGAGGGGCTTGTGGCCCTGCAGCTTGCCCTGTTCGGCGGCCTTGTTCTGCTGCGCCTGGGAAATGATGGCGTCCACGGCGATGGTGGTCTTGCCGGTGGAACGGTCACCGATGATCAACTCACGCTGACCACGGCCAATCGGGATCATGGCGTCGATGGCCATGATGCCGGTCTGCACGGGGACGGACACGGATTTACGGGCGATGATGCCAGGAGCGAGCTTTTCGACGGGATACTGGGTTTCGCCCTTGATCTCGCCTTTGCCGTCGATGGCCTGACCGAGGGCGTTCACGACGCGGCCGAGGAGCGATTTGCCGACGGGCACGGAGAGGAGGCGGCCGGTGGTCTTGACTTCGTCGCCCGCCTTGATGTTCTCACCCGAGCCGAGAAGCACGCAGCCGACTTCGGTTTCTTCGAGGTTCAGAGCCAGGCCATAGACGCCGCCGGGGAACTCGATCATCTCATTGAGCATGACATCGCTGAGGCCTTCAATCTTGGCGGCGCCGTCGCCAATTTCACGGACGATGCCCACATTGGACTTCGTGACGGCGGTCTTGAGGCCGGCGATTTGGGATTCGATTTCCTGGAGGATGTTGCTCATGGGTGTTGGGATTTAAAAATTGAAATAGGAAGATGAAATCAGGCGGCGAGAGAGGCGGCGAGGCCTTCGAGGCGTGCTTTGACGCTGCCGTCCCAGACGTCGGAGCCGACTTTGACGCGGATGCCGCCGAGGAGCTCGGGGTTCACGCTGAAGTCGAGGGTGAGCTGGCGGCCGTATTTCTTCGAAAGGCTGGCCTGGAGCTCGGTTTGCGTGGCGGGGGCCAAAGCGGAGGCGCTTTCCACCAGCGCACGCTGGCGGCTGACCTCATTCGCCACGAGGCGGGAGAAGGCATCGAGCATGCCGATGTAACCACGCGGCTTGCTGCTGGCGACGCCGTTCACCACGGTGCGCACGCGGGACTCATCGAGCTTTCCGTCCACCATGCAGACGCGGAAGAGCTGACGGGAGGTGCGGCGGGCTTCCTTGGAGATTTTCATGGTGGCGACTCGTTCGGGAGGAGAAAATTAAGCGGAGACCTGAGCGGCGGTTTCCTGGTTCAGGCGGGCCTGATCGTCGGAATTGAGCACCTTGCCGGTCACGCGGCTGGTGGCATCGGCGACCATGCGGCCGAACTCGCGCTTCAACTGGGACATGAGCTGCTCTTTTTCCAGTTCGGCAGCTTCGCGGGCCTTGGCGATGATAGAATTGGCGCTCGCGACGGCGTCCTGCTGGCGGCGCTCCTGAAGAGCCTTGGAGGCTTCATCGGCTTCCTTCACGAGGCGGGCTGCATCAGCCTCCGCCTTGTCGAGGATGGCCTGGGCGTTCTTAGCGGCCTCAGCGGCATCTTTGGTGATCTTTTCGAGCTTCGCCTCGCCATCGGCGATGCGCTGACGACGCTGCTCCAGCATGCCGAGGATCGGGCCGAAGGCATATTTCTTGAGAATCGAGAAAACGATCCAGAAGATGATCACCTGGGCGAAGAACTTGGGCCAGGCGAGGCCGAATTTCTCGACGAGCGCGTCAACTTTGCCGGCGGCAAGGATGGTGGGCAAGCTGGTGATCATAGGCGGAGCAAAATGGATCTGAAGACGAACAAAAGGGAGAGAGAGAAAGGGTGGTGGCGGACCACACAGAGTGATCCGCCACCGGGAAGGCAAGAATTACAGACCGCCGAGGTAGGCGATAATGCCGAGACCTTCAGCGAGGGCCATGGCGATAATGCCGAGGGTCAGGATGTTACCGAACGCGCCGGGGTTGCGACCGACGGCTTCGACAGCCTTGGAGCCGACCATACCGACGCCGATGGCGGCGCCAGCACCACCGAGTGCCATCGTGAGGTTGCCGGTGAGGCCAGCGGCAGGTTCAGCGTGAGCGGCGGCGGCCTGAGCCATGGAGATGAGTTCCATTGTCATAGTAGTTTATTCAGTTGGGTGTTGGTGTTGTGTCGTCTGCGTCCACACGTTGCGCATGGTCCCGCAGGCAAATTCAGAGATTAGTGATGATCGCCTTCCTCATGGCCGTGATCGTCATGAGTGGTGGAAAGCTGGATGTAAACCGAGCACAGGAGGGTGAACACGATGGCCTGGAGCAGGCCGACGAGCAGTTCCATGAAGTAGAAAGGCAGCGGAAGTGCCACGCTGCCCAGGAAGCTCATCACCGGGCCCTTGGAGTTCATCATGTCACTCATGATGTGGAGCACGTTTTCACCGGCGAAAATGTTGCCAAAGAGTCGGATGGAGAGCGTCACCGGACGGATCACGATGGAGACGATTTCGATCACGCCGACAAACATGAACACGAGGGCCACGATCATGCCCATAAAGCCTTTCAGGCCGCCTTTCGGGCCGAAAGTGTGAACGATGAAGCCCCACACACCCACTTCTTTGAGAGTCAGGAAGATCCAAACGAGGAAAGCGGAAAGGGCGATACCAGCCGTGGCATTCAAGTCAGCCGTCGGCGGACGCAGAAGCGGGTCGTGAGCAGCCTTCACCGAAAGGAAACCCGTCGATTCACCCCAGCCGATGGTGCCGACGCCCGGAAGCAGGCCGAACCAGTTCGAAACGAGGATGTAGATGAAAAGCGTGCCGAGCAGCGGGAAGGCCAGCCTGGCCTGCTTTTCGCCGACGATGTTCACCACCTGGCCGTAGAGGAACTCGATGATGAACTCGAAGAAGTTCTGCGCCTTGTGCGGGATGAGCGACATGTTCTTCGTCGCCTTGCGGGCGAACCAAAGCACGATCCCGAGCACGCAAAGCGCCACGAGGGTCGAATTGGTCAGGAAAGCCATCACTCCATCCTTCGCGAACAACTCCGCCGCCTTGCTGCTCACGTTGGCGAGCACGGGAGAGAGAGAAGCTGGTTGGATTGGGGAAAGCATGGCGCGTGGTGGTAGCCCAAAACGGGGGAAGCAGATTGTTCTAGCCAGCCAAAAAGGGTTGGGCAAGCCCTTTTGTGAAATTTTTCACAAAGTCCCCAAAAGGCCGGTTTTTCAGGCTACCGAAGCATCTGACACCACGCTGACTACTTCTCCCTGGAAACCTCTGCGGCGGCCTTGGCGGCGGCGCGGGCTTCCTCCTCGTCCTCGAGCTTCTTTTCCTGCTCGCGAGCCTTCGCCAGAGCCCCGGCGAGCAGGCCCGTGGGCACCGCGACGAAGCCCAGGCCCAGCAGCAGCACCACCGAGGTGAAAAGCCGCCCCCCGAGGGTGATCGGATACACATCTCCATACCCTACCGTGGTCAGCGTGACCATGGCCCACCACATGGAGTCGGGGATGGAGCCGAATTTGTCCGGCTGCGCCTCGCACTCGAAATGGTGAATGCCCACCGCGGCGAGGTAGAGGATGATCAGGGCCGCGCAGCCAAAAAGGATCAACTCCTCCCGGGCAATCATGAAGGCATGCCGGTAACGCCGCGCGGCCTTGCTGTAACGGGTGAGCTTGAAAAGGCGGAAAAGCCGCATCAGCCGCAGGACGCGGGCGCTGCGCAGATCCAGCCCGGCGCTAAGGTAGAACGGCAGGATCGAAAGCAGGTCCACGATGCCGTAAAACGAGAGCGCATACCCCATCAGCGGCCGCGAAAGGACGCAACGGGCGATATATTCCACCGTGAAGACGGCGATGCTCACCACCTCGACGAGGTTCAGCCAGTAAATCTGCTCCTCGGTAAGGCTGGGCATGGTCTCCAGGGCCAGTGTGACCAGATTCACGACAATCAACGCCTGGAGGATGAAATCGAGCCAGCGCCCGAAGTGAACATGGCCGTTGTCATCTCTGCGGATCATGGCGGGGAGGTCGGATCACGCCCACTCGAGCGTGTACATGTAGATGGTGGTGGCCACGAAGATGAAGGAGCCCACCGAGAAAAACCACCAGCGCATGCCGGTTTTAAAGACGAGGCCGATACCGGCAAAGAAGAGGCTCAGAGCATAGTACACACCGGCCAGGGAAAAGTAGTCACCCGCGTTGTTGGCGTGGCTGCCCTCGTCGAATTTCAATTTCGCCTCCTTGTACTTCTCGTCGCTACCAGCATACATGGCCTGATAATAGTCCGGGCTGAACTCCTTTCGCTGCACGAGCATCAGCTCATCCTCCGGGATGCTCTCGAGCCCGGACTCCTTGTACATTTTTCTCGATTCCTCGGGCAGCCCCAGGGCATCGTAGGCCTCATCGCTGGCCTGGCGGAGATAGAAAACGGCCGCCTGGTGGAGAAGAAACTCGCGGTCGGCATTGTCCTGCGGCAGGAGCTGGGCCTTCCAGATGATCTGCATGGCCTGGAGGTTCACGTTGTTGTCGTGCGTGATGATCGCGTTCGCCAGACTGGCCGCGTCCGCCGCCTGGGTGGAGATGGTGGAGGCCTGGCTGTAGGCCTCCAGCGAGGCGCCGTCCCACAGGCCACCCTGATGGCTGGCAATACCGGAAAAGATGGCGCCCAGGCCGAGCAGGATGGCGGTGCAGAGCTCGAAAAGCTCGATGGAGGCCTGCTTCTGCTCCGCCGCTTCCTCAGCCGCTTCGAATTTCTCCAAAGCCACCCGGGCATCCACCGCCGCAGCTTCGGCGGCCTTTTCGGCATCCTCCGCCGCATGCTCGGCCTGCAGGGCGGCCAGCCGCGCCTCATCGGCATCTTCCACGGCCATGTTGATCTGCTGCGTCTTGCTTTCCTCGCTCATGCGTGGCGACTCATGGCGGTGCCCGCCACGAACGCAAC
>JBKCXA010000280.1:0-9093 GCA_046316935.1 Prosthecobacter sp. | reverse complement strand
GATGGTGGGTACCCGCGACAGCGACAGGGTGGGCTGCGCGATGTAATTGCGAGGATTGGCCACGATCAGGCGTCGGAACTCCTCGATCTGGTCCCGCGAGGCGTGGGGACCGATGAGCATGCCGTAGCCGCCGGATTCGTTCACGGCCTTCACGACGAGCTTGTCGAGGTTGGCGAGGATGTAGTCGCACTCCTTCGGCTCGATGCCCAGGTAGGTGGGCACGTTCGGCAGGATGGGGTCCTGATCGAGGTAGTATTTGATCATCTTCGGCACGAGCGCATACACGGCCTTGTCATCCGCCACGCCGGTTCCGATGGAGTTTGCGAGGGCGACATGCCCCTGCTGGTAGGCGTTCACGATGCCCGGCACGCCGAGGAGCGAGTCTTTGCGGAAAACGAGCGGGTCGAGGAAGTCGTCGTCGATGCGGCGGTAGATCACATGCACCTGCTGGAGGCCGGTGGTGGTGCGCATGAAGACGCGGCCGTTTTTCAGAATCAAATCGCGTCCCTCGACGATGGGCACGCCCATCTGCTTCGCGAGGTAGCAGTGCTCGAAGTAGGCGCTGTTGTACACGCCGGGCGTGAGAACGACGATGTTTGGATCAATGACGCCGGGAGGTGCGAGGTGCGCCAGAGTCTCGCGCAGCATGGAGCCGTAGGCATCCACCGGGCGCACGGGCAGGCTTTGCAGCAGACCGGGGAAGGTGCGCTTCATCGCGTTGCGGTTTTCCAGCATGTAACTGGCACCGGAAGGGCAGCGGCCATTGTCTTCGAGCACGAAGTACTCGCCCTTGTCATCGCGGACCAGATCCGTGCCGCAGATGTGGATGTAGATGCCATGCGGCACTTTGACGCCTTTGAACTCCGGCCGGTAGTGGCTGGCGGAGAGCACCAGCTCGGCCGGCAGCGTCTTGTCATTTAAGATGTGCTGGCTGTGATAGACATCGTTCAGGAAGAGATTCAGCGCCGTGATGCGCTGGATGAGACCGGCCTCCACGCGCTCCCATTCCTTCCGCGGAATGATGCGCGGCATGAGGTCGAAGGGGAAAATGCGCTCCGTGCCCTGCGTGTCGCCGTAAACGGTGAACGTCACGCCCTGCCGCAAAAACACCGCGTCGGCCGTTCGCTGGCGGGCGGCGTATTCTCCGGGTGTGAGGGTGCCGATACTGCCGGTGATGCCCGAGTAATGCTCGCGGGCATGCGCGGGTGAATCGAACATTTCATCAAAAAAGCTACCTGGTTGGTAGTCATCGAACAACGAGGACATGCCTCTATCTAAGCACAGCCCGTGCCAGAATGCCCGAGCGCAAATTGGCGAAGACAAGGCCGGGCTTGGCCGGCAAGGCCGACCACGACCCTTTTCCGCAGGAACAGGGCAACTTTAGTCGAGGAACATGAACTCGTTGCTGATGAGGAGCACTTGGGCGAGCTGGCTGAGGGGGCTTTGGGGCTTGGAGCGGCCGAAGGGCCAGCGGCTGGCGTCGCAGAAGTCGGCTTTGGCGTCGGTGAGGAGCTCGTCGGTGTCGGCGCGGGTGATGCGGGGCTGCCACTCGAAGCTGTCGCTGTCGGTGCTGGCTTCGTTGTGGACGAGGAAGCTGAGGACATCGCCCTTTTTCACGTCGGTGGTGAGGTGGGTGGGGAGCTGCTTGTTTTGCGGGTTGCAGAGATACTCGCTGAGCACGCTGGTGCGGCTGTTGTGGATCCAGGCGCGGACGCCGTCGCCACGATCGGTTTTGCGGCTGAGGGTGGCGTCGATGGTCACTTTCAAATCGGTGGGCACATGCCAGCGGGCGGCGACGACGAGGTCCTTCGGCGCGGCGTGGCCGCCGTAGTTGGCCCAGAAGGCGTGGCCCCACTTTGCGTCGGCGCTGGGGATTTTTTCGCTGGGGCTCCAGAGGCGCTGGCCGCCGTTCGCACGCTCGGTGAGGTGCTTGAAGGGCTCGAAACCGCTGAACGCTGGTTTGCCATCGGCACCGCGGGTGAGCGTGACAGTGCCATAGCTCCAGCGGAAGGGTTTTTCGGCATCGAGCACGGTGGCATCGGCCATGAAACGCTGGGCGAGCTCGACCTCATCGGGTCGCGGATCGCGGGCGAGGATGCGCTGATACATCGAGCGCAGCGCCTCGGAGTCGAGCGTGCTGCCTTGGAGCTTCGTGGCCTTGGCGATGGAATCGGCGCGGGTGCGCATGAAGGGGCTGTTCATCAAAAACAGCGCCTGCTGCGGCACGGTGGTGTTGAAGCGCTGCGGGCTGTGGCCGTCCGGATTGGCGAAGTCGAACATGGCAGGCACGGTTGCCTGGTCGTAGCGATCGACTTTGAGGTAGAGCGTGCGGCGCGTGTCGGCGTCCTTCGCGTTCAATTCGATGGCGCGGCCGCCTTGCTTCGAGGTGTCGAGCTCGCCAGTGGCGGCGAGGATGCAGTCGCGCATCGTTTCATAGTCGAGGCGCTGGCGGTTGAAACGGCTGAGCAGCTCGTTGTCGGCATCTTTGAGGAGTTTTTCGGGCGAGGCGTGGCTGCTCTGCTGCCAGGTGCGGCTGCTCAAGATGAGCGTGTGGAGCTTTTTGAGGCTCCAGCCGTTTTGCATGAGGTAATCGGCCAAAAAGTCGAGCAGGTCGGCCTGCGCGGGCTTTGGCGTCTGCACGCCGAAGTCGCTGGGCTGCGAGACGAGGGGCTTGCCGAAGTGCTGCATCCACACGCGGTTCACGATGACGCGGGCGGTGAGTGGGTTGTCTTTGCTGGTGATCTTTTGGGCAAGCTCGAGACGGCCGGAGCCATTCGTGAACTTCTCGCCGCCGAACATGGTGAGCCATGCCCGCGGCGCGGGATCGCCCTGGCGGGCGGGATTGCCGCGCATGTAGATGCGCACGTCGTTCGGCTTCGGCTTGTCGAGCATCACCATGGCACGCGGCGGTGCGCCGGGATGGGTGGCGTCGAGCTTGTTGCGCTCGTTTTTGATGCGCACGACGGTTTCGAGGTCTTTGCGGGTGAAGAACGCATCGGCTCCCTCCACCGGGATGGCCATCGGAGAAAGCTTGTCCTGCATGAGCTGGCGCACGGGCTCCAGTTTGCCATCGAGAATGATCTTCGCGTAAACGCCGGCGACGTCCCTCATCGACTTCGGCGCGGCTTTGGTGAACTCCGCGGCGATCTCCGGCGTGCAGCCGCTCTCGGGCTTCGCGAGCTCCTGCGCGATGCTGGCGGCCTTCGCGGCAAACTCGGCCGCGGGCAGCTTGGCAAAGCGATTCCACGCGATCAAGGCGGCGTGCGGCTTCGGAGCGAGCGCATAACGTTTCAAGAAGTCACGCCACTTGTCGGCCACCTTGTCACGCAGCTTGGCCTGGCCGGCCTTGCCGTTGAAAACGGTGCGGTCGGTGATGTCCATGACCTCCTGCGCAAAGACGAGATACTCGGCGAGGCGCTCCGGTTTGCGGAACTCGTCATAGACCTGCTTTTTGTAGTCCAGCTCCTTCGCGTTGATGACGGCGATCTTTGCGTCGTAGTCCTTCGCATCGGCCTCGTTGGCGGCTTTGCCGATGATCGGCATCGCCGTCTCCTCGGGCTCGTCGCTGCTGCTGATGATGCTGTAGATCGCGTAGTAGTCGCGGCTCGGTATGGGATCGAATTTGTGATCGTGGCAGCGTGCGCAGGCGACGGTGAGGCCGAGCAGGCCACGGCCGATGACGTCGATGCGGTCGTCATTGATGAGCAGGCGGTCGTTGATGAAGCGCTCGCCGACATTGTAGAGCCCGAGCGCAGCGAGGTGCGGCGAATTTGGCGTGGAGGCGGTGATACGATCGGCAGCGAGCTGGTAGCTGACGAACTGATCATACGGCATGTCGTCGTTGAAGGCCTTCACCACCCAGTCGCGGTAGGTGTAGGCATACGGGTAGAAGTTCGAGCGCCCGGCCACCTGGTAGCCGTTCGTGTCCGCGTAGCGCACGACATCGAGCCAGACACGTGCCCAGCGTTCGCCGTAGGCGGGTTTGGAGAGGAGGCGTTTGATCACGTCTGACGTGTCGGACTGGTCTGACTCGTCGGACTTCGGCGGAAGACCTGTAAGCGTCAGAAAAAGACGACGTGTGAGTGTGCGGTTGTCGGCCTTCGGAGCGAAATCGAGGCCTGCGGCCTTCAATTTGGCACCGACGAGCTCGTCGATGCTTTTGGAACGGTCCGCCTTCACCGGTTGAAACGCCCAATGCTGCTTCGGATCGGCCTTTTCACTGTGCGCGGCGGCCACGGCGGCCTCTTTGGGCCAGGGGAGGCCCATCGTGATCCATTTCTCCAAGGCGGCGACCTCGGTGGCGGTGAGCTTGTCGCCTTTCTTCGGCATCGGTTCGACGCCGGCGGCATGGGTGACGGCCTTGATGAGCTTGCTGGCGCTCGCATTGCCGGGCTCCACGACCTTCCCGTAGTCGCTGCCGCGGATCACGGCCTCACGCGAGTCGAGGCGCAGGCCGTTTTGGTGCTTCGAGGCGCCGTGGCAGTCGTAGCAGCGCTCGGCGAGCACGGGACGCACGTTTTTCTCGAAGAACTCGATCTGCTCCGGCGGAAAGGCTGTGTCCGCCGCCGCGACGAGCGACGTGGCGACAGCGAAGCTGCCCAAAACAAGCGAGGGAAACTGGAGGCGTGGGGTCATGTGGGGGTTCTGGCGGTCCGGCGGGTATCACCGAACCTCCAAGAGAGCAAACGCCACGCCACCGGATGATTTTACACCTTCCGCCGTGCGGGCTTTTCAAGCCGGGAAGAAGCGAGTGGCACTCTACTTCTTCGGAAACTTGAGGCGGTCATACACTTCGCCGAGCGGGAGTTTGAGGCCGAGGGGCTTGATAGCGATCTCCTGATCGAGGCCCTTTGCCTCTGTGAGAAACCAGAAGCCGTCCCCGTGGCGCTCGTAGAGCTCGATATGGGGGCTGGACTGGCTGATGAGCACATAGGCCTTTAAAGATGCCAGTTGGCGGTAATTTTCGGCCTTTTTGCCGCGGTCATAGCTTTCCGTGGTCTTGGACAGCACCTCAAAGACCACGGTGGGATTGATGGCCGTTTGTTTGCGTTTGTCCTTGGGATCAAACTCCAGCTTTTTGCAGAACACGGACGCATCCGGATAAGTGATCAGGCCGGTGGCAGGGACTTCGATGCGCAAATTGCCATCGTAGGGTGTGCAGGTTTTGCCTTTGAGGCGCTGGCGTAGTTCACCGAGCAGGTTTGCCACGATCAGGCTGTGCTCCGGGCTGCCTCCAGCCATGGCGAAGATCTCGCCTTCAAAATACTCGCTCTTGTACTGCTCCTCCTCTTCGAGGTCGTAATACTCCTCGGCAGAGTAGCGGATGATGGCTTTTGGCAGTCCCATGGCTCGCAAAGGCTAGTTCCGACCTGATGAAGGCGCAAACAAGAATGCGCGAGCTGTTTTTCGGGCAAGATCAGACCAGCATCAGGGCCGGATTTTCGAGCAGCTTGCGCATTTCCGCGAGGAAGGTGGCGGCGACGGCGCCATCGACGACGCGGTGGTCACCGCTAAGGCCGACCCACATGCGCTGACCGGCCACGATTTGACCTTTGTCGTTCACGACGGGCACGTTGCGGATGCTGCCGATGGCCACGATGGCGGCCTGCGGCGGATTGATGATGGCGGCGAACTGGTCGATGCCATACGCACCGAGGTTCGAGACGGTGATCGTGCCACCGGCGAAGTCATCGGGGCTGAGCTTCTTGTTCTTCGACTTGCTGGCGAGGTCTTTGACGGCCTGGCTGATTTCCAGCAGCGTTTTCTTTTCTGCCTGCTTGATGACCGGCGTGACGAGGCCGTCCTCGACGGCGATGGCGACGCTGAGGCCGACGGATTTGAATTTCACGATGGCATCGCCATCCCACGCGGCGTTGATGGCGGGCTGCGCCTGGGCGGCGCGGATGACGGCCTTGAGGATGAAGTCGTTCACGGTGTACTTGTTGCCGCCGGTCTTTTCGCTGGTGGCGTTCAAATGGGCGCGGAACTCCATGAGCGGTCCGGCATCGACTTCCATCTGGAGATAGAAGTGCGGGATCTGCGTCTTCGAGGCCAGCAGGCGCTCGGCGATGATGTTGCGCATCGTGGAGGTGGCGACGCGTTCGTCCTCGGGGCCAAAGCTGGGGCGGATGGCCGGTGTGGCGGCCACACGGGCTCCAGCACCGCCCACGGGGGCGTTTTCGACATCAGCACGAACGACACGTCCGCCAGGGCCGGTGCCGATGAGGGCATTCAGATCGACCCCACGCTCGGCAGCGATCTTTTTGGCCAAAGGAGAGGCTTTCACGCGCAGCGCGGCACCACCGGCGGCGGCGCGGGATTTGTGCTGCGGAGCCTGCGGGAGACGCGGACCGGCCGCGGAGGCCTTCGAAGCACTGGCAGCGGGCTTTTTCTCGGCAGCCGGGGCGGGCGCGGCGGCGGCCTGGGCCTTGGCGATGAGTTCGTCGAGGTTCGCCGGGGCGGCTTCGTCGTCTTCGAGCAAAACGGCGAGCGGGGCGTTCAGGGGCACTTTTTGCCCGGCCTGGACGATGACCTTGTGCAGCACGCCTTCAAAGGGGCTGGCGTATTCCATGGTGGCCTTGTCGGTCTCGATGTCCGCGATGGCCTTGCCGACGGCGATCTTGTCCCCCTCTTTGACCGTCCATTTGGCGAGGGTTCCCTCGGTCATGGTGTCACTGAGTTTGGGCATTTCGATGAATTTGGGCATGGGAAAGGGGGATTTGGAGCGGCCATCTATGGGCGCAGGAAGGCTGGAATCAATGACGAATGCCGAATGACGACTGCCGGACGGAAAATTCCTGGTGGGACGGTCGATAAGGCGGCAGCAAAGCAGCCATCTTGCTCCGCAAGATGAGCCGAGGGCGTCCACCAATCCGACGCGTCGTGCTTAAGGTTCGGTGACCGGCGAGGATGGCAACGCTTCGCTCCCCTCGCGGAGCGAGAGGGCTACTTTGCTTCGCGGATGAGGTTTACGGCTTCACCCGCGGCGTCGGATTCTCGACATGGCCGGCATCCCGTTGGGCGCTTCCAAGCGTTTCGTTGTCACCGAGGGTTTGGCGGGCGGTTTGGGCGTAGGTTTGGAGGCGCTGGACGATTTCGGGATGCTTGGCGGAGAGCTCATGTTGCTCGGTGAGGTCGGTTTGGACGTTGTAGAGGGCGAGTTTTTGTGGGGCGGGTTTTTTGGCGGCTTTGCCGAGGCCGGTTTTGCCGTCGAGCGGGAGATAGAGCTTCCAATCGCCCTCACGGACGGCTTGGAGCTGGGTGACGTTGTAGTAGTAGAAGCCGGTGCCGTCGTAGGGCGAGCGGGCGTTCATTTCATCGAAGAGCAGCGGGCGGATGTCGTAGCCGTCGATGGGCTTTGTCGGTGCTTTGGAGCCGGTGATGGCGGCGAGTGTCGGCAGCAGGTCCATCATGGTGCAAAGCTGCGTGCAGGTGGTGCCTGCGGGCACTTTGCCAGGCCAGCGGGCGATGCAGGGCATGCGCTGGCCGCCTTCGCTGGTGCTGTAGCCCATGCCTTTGTAGGGCGCGTTGCTGCCCTGCGGCGGATTGCGATTCACGGCGCCGTTGTCGTTGGTCCAGATGACGAGGGTGTTGTCGTCGAGGTGGTTGTCTTTGAGGGCCTTGAGGATTTCGCCGGCGGACCAGTCGAGTTCTTCAATGGAGTCGCCGTAGAGGCCGTTGGCGGATTTGCCACGAAAGTCGGGGCCGGGATAGCAGGTCTGGCGGCTGCCGGGACCGGCTGCGGGGACGTAGAGGAAGAAGGGCTGTTCGCGATGCTCGCCGATGAACTTCACGGCGGCCTCGGTGAGGCGCTTGGTGAGTGTTTCGGCGGCGACGGGAGCGTCGATGACGGTTTCGTCCTTCATCAGTGGGAGCGGAGGCCAGTTTTTCTCGGGGAATTTGTCGTGGACCATGTCCTCGCTGTAAGGAATGCCGAGGAAGGTGTCGAAGCCGTTGCGAGTGGGCAGGAAGTCCGGCTGATCGCCGAGATGCCATTTGCCGAAGCAGGCGGTGGCGTAGCCGTTTTGCTTCAAAAGCTCCGCCATGGTTTCCTCGCCCGGATGAATGCCCCGCGTGGCGACGGGCTGCAAAACCGCCGCGCCGATGGCACTGATGTGCAGACCGATGCGTCGTGGGTAACAGCCCGTCATCAAGGCCGCGCGACTCGGTGTGCAGACGCCGCTGGCGGAGTAGAAGCTGGTGAACTTCCGCCCCTCCGCCGCCATGCGGTCGAGATTCGGCGTGCGATGCTTCGTCTGCGGATTGAAGCACGCGATGTCGCCATTGCCGAGGTTGTCGCAGAGGATGACGACGATGTTGGGACGCGGCGGAGCCGCGAATGACGAAACCAGAGCCGAGCAAAGCGAGACAGCCAGCACCGCGAAGCGTGTGCTGCCCCGGAGGGGTGAGCGAAGCGACGCAATGAGGACTGACGAAAGGAAGCAGGCGAGAGTTCCAAATTTCATGCGTGGAGGCAAAACGCGGTCCCGACTTGAAACTTGTGACCTGAAACCTGAAACGATCCCGCGATCAGCAAATGCCGAGTGCCTTCGCCACCACGACATCGGCGGTCGGAAGCTGGATGGCTTCGAGCGGCGGGCTGTAGATGGATGGTGCTTCGAGGCTGCAGACGCGCTGCACGGGGGCGTCGAGTTCGTCGAAGATGCGCTCCTGGATCATGTAGGCGATTTGGGCGCCAATGCCGCAGTAGGGCTTGTTTTCTTCGACGTAGATGGCGCGATGCGTCTTCGCGACGGATTCGAGGATGGTGTCCTCGTCGAGCGGGCGGATGGTGCGGAGATCGACGACCTCGGCGTGGATGCCGTGCTCTTCTTCGAGGATGCGGGCGGCTTCGAGGCAGGTGATGACGGCTTTGCCGTGGGCGATGAGGCTGATGTCGGTGCCCACGCGTTTCACATCGGCGACACCGAGCGGGATGAAGAGGTCACCTCCGGGGATTTCGTCGTTGGCGGGCACGTCCCACTCTTCACCGTAGAGTTTGGTGCTCTCCATGAACATCACCGGGTCATTGTCACGGATGGCGGCCTTCATGAGGCCCTTGGCATCGTAGGCGTTGCTGGGGCACACGCACTT
>JBKCXA010000279.1:0-4210 GCA_046316935.1 Prosthecobacter sp. | reverse complement strand
GCCGCGAGCCATTTGCCATCGGCGCTGAGCGCCAATGTCGTCGCCGGAGCATGTCCGGGAGGCAAAGCGGCCAGTTTATCCGCCGGAGTGAGCTCGCCAAATTTCTTCAACGCCGCCACATCCCACGCCGCACCTGCCTGCACCCACGATTTGAGCAGATTGATCTGCTTTTCCGGCAACTGCTTCTTCGGCGGCATGTGCTCATCCCCCTCCGCCGTCAGCGAGGAGATGATTTTGCCGCTCTTGATCACTTCGAGAGCCGCTTCACGCGTTTCGAGCGAGAGATCGCCCTTTTTCTTCTCCGCATTGTGGCAGCCCATGCACTGCGTTTTCAGCAAACCCATCGCCTGGGCCGTGGGCACACGCGTTTTTTCCTCCGCAGCGAGCGAGGTGATGAGAAGCAGGGGCAAAAGTTGGCGAAGCATGGGCGGCGCAGACTACGGGCTTGGGTTGGTGCCTCTTGCCGGCCTGAGCACCTCAGCCCGCTCAAAAAATATGCCGCCGTGCTTGTGTTCCGCGCCGCGGCACGCGTATGCTTGGAGCTTCGCGCCATCTTCTGCATGAAAAACCGACTTTGCCACCTCCTGCTGTCCGCTTTTGCCCTCGCCGTTCCCTTCACGGCATCCGCCCAGGAGGACGCGGCCACGCCGCCGGAATGGGCGGGCATCGTCAATATCGACGTCTCCGTGCTCTTCCCAGACTACCGAGAGCCCTGGAACGCTGGACAGCCCTCCGGCGGCAGCGGCACCGGCTTCCTGATCGGCAAAAACCGCTTCCTCACAAACGCCCATGTCGTGAGCAATGCCACGCGCATCCTCATCCGCACCACGGATGATCCGAAACCGCACCCGGCCAAGATCGTCCACATCGCGCACGACTGTGACCTGGCCATCATCGAGGCGGAAAACCCCGAGACCTTTGCGAAGATGACGACGCTGGACTTTGGCAGCATCCCACGGCTCAACACCGAGGTCATCGCCATCGGCTATCCCATCGGCGGGGACCGCATGTCCGTCACCCGCGGCGTCGTGTCCCGTATCGACTTCCGTCCTTACAGCCACACGAGCGTGGATTCGCACCTCTGCGTGCAGGTGGATGCGGCGATCAATCCGGGGAACTCCGGCGGCCCCGTCATGCAGGATGGCAAAGTCGTCGGCGTGGCCTTCCAGGGCTTCTCCGGCCGCGTGGCGCAAAACGTCGGCTACATGATCCCTGTGCCTGTCATCAAGCGCTTCCTCACGGACATCGAAGACGGTCGCTACGATCACTATGTGGATCTCGCGGTGAGTGACTTCCCGGTGGAAAATCCCGCACAGCGCCAGGCGCTCGGCCTTCAGGACGACGGCGTGGGCGTCATGATCGGTGATGTGGAGCCCGCCGGCACCGCCGGCGAGCTACTGAAGCCTGGCGACGTGATTCTGGCCATCGATGGCAATCCCGTGCTGAACAACGGCCTCGTCCGCATCGAGGGCGACCTCGTGAACATGAACGAGATCGTCGAGCGAAAGTTCGCCGGCGATACCATCCAGCTCAGCTACCTGCGTGACGGAAAAAAGGAGGACAAGAGCCTCAAGCTGAAGCGCTTTGACCCGTATGTCCGCCTGGGCTCCCAATACAACCAGCGCCCGCGCTACCTCGTCTATGCCGGCCTCGTCTTCCAGCCGCTCGACCGCAATCTCGTCGATGCCCACCAAATCCGCGATGCCACGGTGAACTACGTTTTTGAGCGTTACCTCACCGACAAGCTCTATGTCGAGCGCCCCGAGCCCGTCGTGCTCACAAGCATCCTGCCGGACCAGGTGAATACCTGGCTCACCCCGTATGCGCAGAGCCTCGTCGATGAGATCAACGGCGTCACCATCAAGACCCTCGACGATGTGAAGACGGCCCTCGCGAAGAAGGACAAGCCCTTCATCGAAATCCGCCTGCACGAGAAGAACCGCCCGCTCATCCTGAAGCGTGATCTCGCCGAGTCAGCGCACCCGCGCATCATGCAGACCTACAACATCCAGGAGGACAGCTACCTCGGCCACGAGTGATCTTTGAATCCTGATTTTTGATTTCTGATTCCTGATTTTGCCATGCAACGCTTTCTTTTTCTCCTCGTCTGTGGTCTTTGCGTTTCTGCCGCCGCTCAAACGGCCACGAAAAAACGCGCCGCCTCATCCGCACCCGTCTCCGCGACGCAGTCCAGCTCGCTGCTGAAGGTGAACGTCACCGCGCAGCCCTACGATCTGCATCTGCCGTGGCAGAAGCAGTCACCCATCAACAGTCGAGGCCTCGGCGTCGTGGTCGCTGGAAACCGCGTGCTTGTCACTGCGCAACTCGTGGCGGATGCGAACTACAACGAGCTCGAACTGCCGGATGGCGGCCAAAAGCTCGCCGCAAAGGTCATCGCTGTCGATTACGAGGCAAACCTCGCCCTGCTGGAATCCGCCATCAACGCCGAGAAGGAAAAAGCCTTCTTCGCCGGTTTGAAATCGATGGAAGTCGATGCCAGCGGCCGCATCGGCGATGCCCTGGCCGTGTGGCAGAGCGGACGCGTGGGCGATTTGATCGAGTCTCCGCTCACCATCAGCAAGATCCTCGTGCGTCGTTATGTCGTCGAAGGCTCCGGCTTCCTCGTCTATGAAGCCACCGGCATCATCCGCAGTGAGGCGAATAGCTTCACCCTGCCGGTGATCAAGGGAGGCAAGCTCGCTGGCATGCTCCTGAGCTACGACTCGAAGAACCAGGTCACCACCATCCTGCCCGGACCGATCATCGAGCACTTCTTGAAGGACTTCGCCGATGGCGCCTATGAAGGCTTCCCCGGCCTCGGCATGGAGTATCAGGTGACGCTCGATGAGCAGCTCCGCGAGTACCTTGGCATGAAACCGGACGCCCCCGGCGTGCTCGTTACCGCCGTGATGAAAGGTGCATCCGCCGAGAAGGCCGGCCTGAAGAAGGGCGACATCCTCGTCGCGATCAACGGCCAGACCATCGACGCTCGTGGTGACTACAAGGACGCGCAATACGGTGCCCTCAACACCAGCCATATCGTCCGCGGCAAGGCCTACGTCGGCGATGACTTCGAGCTCAAAATCATCCGCGAGGGCAAGGAAGAGACGCTCAAGGGCAAGCTCACGCGGAAGAACCCGGATGACTACCTCGTCACGCCGTATCGCTTCGACAAAGGACCGCCCTACATCCTCATGGGCGGCCTGCTCTTTCAGGAACTCTCCCGCCCCTACCTCGATTCCTTCGGCGAGCAGCAGACAGAGAATTCAGCGCTGCTGCGCCTCAGCCACATCGCCCGTCATCCCGATGAGCTCGAAGAAGCAGGCCTGAAGAAGCTCGTCTTTCTCTCCACCGTGCTGCCCACGCCCAGCGCCCAGGGTTACGATCAACTCGGCGGCATCGTCGTGAACAAGGTGAACGGCCAGGCCGTGGGCACGCTGAAGGACCTCGACGCCGCCTTCAAAAGCATCAAGGGCACCACGCATGTCATCGAGCTCGATGACTTCCCACATGTGCTGCACCTCGATGCTGTCGCTGTCGAGCAGGATAACCTGCGCCTCCAAGGCGGAGCCTACCGCATTTCGAGTCTGAAACGGCTGGAGTGATCGCCCCGCCGCTGCATCGGTGAAGCCGAAACGTGTCCGCCACCCGCCCCAACTCAGCTCCTGTCATCGCCCTCACCGGCGCTGAGGCCGCCTGTTGCCTTGGCGAAGATTTGGAGAGCATCATGCGCCGCGTGCATGCCGGTGAAAGCGGCCTCGCCATGCTCGGCGACTTTGGTTTACCAAAAAAACGCGGTGGCTGGATCGCGGATCGCAAACGCATGCTGCATCAGCGCTACGGCCCGGCGAGTGCCCTCGCCGTCGATGTAGCAAAACGTGCCGTCGCAGCCCGTGGCTGGAGTCGCGAGGACCTCGCAGATGCCTGTGTCTTTGCCGGCAGCAGCCGTGGCAATGCCGCCGGATGGCTCGATCCTTGGCCCGGACGCAAACGCCGCAAAATCTACGCCGCCAGCAACAACCTCCACAGCGAGATCGCCGCCGCGGTGAGCATCGAGCTCGGCATTCGCGGAGCCACGCATCTCCTCTCGAATGGCTGCGCCTCCGGCCTCGATGCCCTCGGCATGGCCATGCTGCATCTGCGTTCGGGTTTGGCGAAACGCGCCGTCGTGGTCTCCGTCGATCTGCCGCTCTCGCAGGCTCTTTTGACC
>JBKCXA010000278.1:0-2039 GCA_046316935.1 Prosthecobacter sp. | reverse complement strand
GGTCGGGGCCAGTCATGCCGCCGGCGTTGCCAAAGCGGTGGCAGGTGTAGCAGGCGGCGGCGCTGAACATCTTCCGGCCGTTGTCAAAGCTGCGGCCTTTCATGCCGTCCTTCGCGGCGGCGCTGAGCTCATCGAGCGTCCACATCGTGGGCGTGCGGCCCACGAACATCGCGCCGACGTTTTCGATGGCGGATTTGCGCTCCGGCTTCTTCGCGATTAGCTCGGCGAGCTGCGTTTTCTCGGCGTCGGTGAAGGTGGCGAGGCTGTCGTTGCGAATGAATTCAATAAACTTGTCGAAGCTGGCCCCGCCTTTGTAGTTCGCGGCCTTGAGGAACCATTCGAGCTGCTGCGTGCGCAATTCGGGCGTCCAGCCAGCGGTGAGGAAGCGCAGGCTGCGCGCATACTCCATCTGCGGCTCCTGGCTTTCCGCGGCGGCGATGAGTGCCATGCCTTTGCGGGCGGTGTTCGGTGCCTGGAGGTAGGCGAGCGTCTCGGTGAGCAGCCAGTTGAGCTCAAAAGTGTCCGCCGGATATGCGGGATCGAGTTTCGCGATGATCGCGGCGACGGTGGCGTCGTCTGGATTGCCGAAGCGGTGCAACACCATCTCGATGAGGCGCACGTAGCCGAGCTTTTGCTCCTGCGTGAGCTTGGCGAAGTCGTGCTTCAACAGCGCGGCGAGGATGGCGTCGCGGGATTTGGAATCGGGCTGATAGGACGGATCGGTCCGATGAGTCGGACAAACGCCGGTGCGGCGTGTGAGAGCGAGCAAGGCCTCGAGCTGGGCGGTGGCGTTGGATTCGGAAAGGGCCTTCGCCTGCCATTGATCGAGCGGTTGATGCTCCAGCGCGGTGCGGGCCGCGGCGCGGATGTAGCGATCGGTGCTGCTGAGATGCGGCCAGGCGGTGGAGACGGCTTTCGGGTCTGGGTCGCCGTGGTAGGCTTCCAGAAGGTGACGAATTCCCGTCGGGCTGAGGTTTTTCGGTGTGCCAGTCATCCCCGCGATTTTTCCTCTGAAGGTGTCAGTCTTCTTTTCTGGTAACAAACTCATGTCCTCTTTGCCCACATAACTCACCCGATACAGCCCGCTCTGCACGCGGCGGCCGCCGATGGTGAAATACATCGCGCCGTCTTGGCCGATGATGGCATCGCTGACGGGCAGCGGGCCGCCGGTGACGAATTCTTCCTTCGTGGCGGTGTAGGTGCTGCCGTTGGGCTTCAGATGCACGGCGTAGATTTTGCCCCAGCTCCAATCGAGCGCGTAGAAGGCCTCTTGGTATTTCGCGGGGAACTTCGCGCCATAGCCAAAGGTGCAGCCGGTGGGCGAGCCGGGGCCGATGTTCAGCGTGGCGGGCAGGTTGTCGATGTAGAACTCGGGATACTTGCCCGCGCCGTTGCGCCAGCCGAATTCCGCGCCGCTGACGACGTGGTTGATGCGCGTGGGGCGATACCACGAGGTGTTGAAGTCATACTCCATGTCCGCGTCATAGACGAACAGCTCGCCTGCGCGGTTCACGCCGCCGTCGTAGATGTTGCGGAAGCCGCTGGCGAAGATCTCGAAGGTCTTTCCATCCGGCGTGAAGCGATACACGATGCCGCCGGGTGCCATGACGTGGCGGTTGTGGCCGCGACCGTCCGGCATGCGCGGGAGCAGATGGTCATCGCCCCACAGTTTGGCCACGGGCGAGCTGTCCGGCGTGCCGGCCTTCGGGCCTTCTTTGAGCACGGCGTTGTTGCCGCTGATGAGATACAGGCCCTTGCCGTCCGGTGTTTTCAAAATGGCATGCACACCGTGATCGCTGCCCGCGTCGAACTCGCGCAGCATCTCGACCTTGTCGGGCATGTCGTCGCTGTTGCTGTCGGTGATGCGATACACGCCGCTGGGGATCTTTTTCTCGTAATCATTCACGCCGACATACAGCGCCCCGAAGGCAAAGAGCATGCCGTTCACGCCGCGGACGTCCGCAGGCACCTTTTCGATGTCGCCAGCGGTCAGCGTCCGGCCTGCGGCGGGCGCTTTGAAGCGGTAGAGCATGCCATAC
>JBKCXA010000277.1:0-28640 GCA_046316935.1 Prosthecobacter sp. | reverse complement strand
AATCTTGTTGGTGGGCTTGAAGAGCACGGACGGCCAAATGACGCCGCCGGAGCTGCGCACGTTGGCGGATTGGACGATTCGGCGGCGTTTGCAGAGCCTTAGCGGCGTGGCGGAGGTGCTGACGATCGGTGGTGGCGTGCGGCAGATCCAGGTGCAGCCCGATCCGAACCGTCTCGCGGCGCATGCGACGAGTTTTGAGGAGATCGAAGCCGCGGTGGCGCGTGCTTCAGGCAATGCAACGAGCGGTTACCTGCAAGCCGGGCCGCGCGAGATCATGGTGCGAAATCTCGGCATGACGACGCGGCTGGAAGACATCGCGCAGACCGTCATCAAGACCGTGGGAGATCGTCCCGTGCTCATCAGCGACGTGGCGGAGGTCAAACACGGCATCCAGCCGATGCGCGGCGATGCGAGCGTGAACGGCACGATGGGCGTGATCCTCAGCATCGACAAAGCGCCCGGTTTTGACACGCTGAAGCTCACGCAGGAGGTCGAAAAGGCGCTGGAGGAGCTCAAACCGACGCTGCCGGCCGGCGTGACGGCTGAAATCCTCTTTCGGCAGGGCGATTTCATCGAGCATGCCATCCACAACCTTCAAGAAGCCATCCGCGATGGAGCGATCATGGTCGCGATCATCCTGTTTCTCTTCCTGCTGAACGTGCGCACCACTTTCATCACCTTGATGGCGATGCCGTTGTCCTTCGCGGTGACGATTTTGACCTTTAAAGCCTTCGGCGTGAGTGTGAACTCGATGACGCTCGGCGGCCTCGCTGTGGCCATTGGCATGGTCGTGGATGATGCGATCGTGGATGTGGAGAACGTGTGGCGGCGTTTGAGAGAGTGTGGTGCCGCCGTCCCGGCTGCTCAGAGCAGGCCAGAGGCCTGCACCACACTCAACACCATCGCAGCAGCCTCGAGCGAGGTGCGGAACTCGATCCTGTATGCCACAGCGCTCGTCATTTTGGTGTTCATGCCGCTGCTGGGCCTCGAAGGCATCGAAGGACGGCTTTTCACACCGATTGCCATCGCGACGATCACGAGCATGGCGGCGTCATTTGTGGTCTCGTTGACGGTGATTCCGGTTTTGTGCTCCTTGTTGCTCAAAAGTGGCGGAAAGGCTCATGGCGACGGTTTTGTGGTCAGAGCGATGAAATGGCTCGTGGAGCGGACTTTCCTCAAAATGGCCCTCGGAGCCCCAGCGGTCGTTTTGGCGCTCGTGGGCATGCTTTTGATTGCCTCGCTGATGCTCTATCCGCGGATGGGGCAGGAGTTTTTGCCCGCGTTCAATGAAGGCAGCGCCACGATCTCGCTCGCGAGTGCTCCTGGGACCTCGCTGGACCAGACGAATGAAATCGGTGAGGCCGCGGTGCGGCTGCTACAAAGCATCGACGAGGTGAAAAGTGTCGGCCGACGCGCAGGAAGGGCCGAGCGCGACGATCACGTGATGCCGGTGAGCGTGAACGAGTTCGATGTGGAGTTTCACGAGGGCGGAAGGCCGCGTGACGAGGTCTTCGCGGAGATCCGCGCAAGGCTCGGCAAGATGCCCGGCACCTTCTTGAACATCGGCCAGCCCATCGGCCATCGCTTGAGCCACATGCTCAGCGGAGTGTCGGCGAAGATCGCGGTGAAGGTCTTTGGGCCGGATTTGGCAGTGCTGCGTGAAAAGGGCGAGCAGATCCGCGACATCGCGAAAACGATCCCGGGACTCACGGATGTCATTTTGGAGGCGCAGGTGCCGATCCCGCAGATCAAGATCGAAGTGAATCGCGAGCGCGCCGTCGCCTACGGTGTGCAGCCTGGATCACTCAACGAACAAGTCTCAGCCCTCATCGGCGGCAAGGTGCTCGCGGAGCTGCGCGAGGGGCAGCGCACGCTCGATCTCGTGCTGCGACTGCCGGAGACGTGGCGCGATTCGCCGGAAAAGATCGGCGAATTGCTCATCGAGGCCGATCAAGGCCGCCGCATCCCGCTACGGCTCGTCGCAGACATCCGCGAAAGCCTGGGGCCGAATGTCATCAACCGCGAAAACACGCAGCGGCGCATCGTCATCAGCGCGAACACGAGCGAGCGCGATCTCGAGGGCGTCGTGCGGCGTTGGGAAGCTGCGGTGAAGGAGCAGGTGAAGTTCCCCGAGGGCTACTTCCCGCGTTTCGAGGGCGAATTCCAAGCGCAGCAGGCCGCGGCGAAGCGCATCGCGTTTTACTTCGCGCTCGTGCTCGTCGCAGTGACTGTTTTGCTCTTCAGCTACTTCCGCAGCCTCTCGCTGGCACTGCAAGTGATGCTGAACATCCCGCTGGCGCTCATGGGCGGGCTCGCGCTGACGTGGTGGCTCGTGGGAAACATCAGCATCGCCACCATTGTCGGCTTCATCGCCGTCGGCGGCGTGGCCGCGCGGAATGGCATCATGATGATCAGCCATTACCTGCATCTGATGCAGCACGAGGGCGAGGGCTTCACGCGTGCGATGATCGTGCGCGGCACGCTGGAGCGATTGGTGCCCGTTTTGATGACCGCGCTGAGCGCCGGCATCGCCCTGATCCCGCTGCTGCTCGCCGCGAACGAGCCCGGCAAAGAAATCCTTCATCCCGTGGCCGTCGTGATCGCCGGCGGCCTCGTCAGCAGCACGCTGCTCGATCTGATGGTCACTCCCGCGGTGTTTTATCTTTTCGGCAAACCGGGGAGGGATTTAGCGTGATGCTACTTTGCCCGCCAGACGCTTCATCCGCTTGCTGCGATTCACCACGCGCACGCCGTCCATGCCCTGGCGTGAACGCACATCCTCGATCATGCGGCCAATGTCATAGTCGAACTTCTTCGCGTGTTCAGCACGATAGTCCCAGATTTCTTGGAGGATGGGGTTCGCTTTCATGGAAAGGTCAGGAATTTGAGTTCAAAAGGAGTGACAAGATCGGGTATTTGATAGCCCATTTTCTCACAAACGCCACGCACAATCCGACGAGTATGGATGTTCGAGATGTGACGGCAGTTCCAGCTCAGCAGGCAGTTCATGCCGTGAACTGCCGCGAGGGCGATGTGAAAGGCGTCATCCGCCGCCTTGGCGGGGATGGGGGCTTTTTTCAGAATCGCTTTTGCCAGCGCATCGGCGTCGTCGTTGAAATCCAGATTACTGATGCCCTTCAAAACCTGCGAGCGGCGTTTTGCCATCAGAGGCTCACCCCGGCCGGCCTCATCACGCACCACCTGCGAGGTGAACAACGAAAACTTCCCCCGGTCCTGCCGCCACCAGCGCCGTGTGAGCTGCTGGCAGCCAAGCAGGAATGGATCGCGGCTTGGCCGGGCCGTGATGTAGCTGACAATGGTCGTCTCGACATAAATGGCGATTTTTGGCGCTGACATGAAGGCCTCATAACTCATTCCCACACCAAACCACAACCATGAAAACCAAACTCATCCTCCTCGTCACCCTGATCACCCGCCTCGCCTTCGCTCATGAAGGCGTCGAACTCGGCCCGAACGGTGGCCGCATCCTCGAATTCAGCGACAACGAAACCATGCACGGCGAAATCACCGTCAAAGGCGGCCAGTTTCACATCGCCGTGCTCGATAAGGACATGAAACCCGTGGCCGTGAACCAACAAAGCCTCAGCGCCATGACCGGCGACCGCGCCAAGCCCGCGAAACTCGAGGTCACGAAGGACGCGAAGGGTTTCCTCATTCCGGTCGTGAAGCCCGGCGAGTGGCTGGTCCTGCGCTACAAGGAAACCGCCGACTCCAAGGCCATCACCGCCCGCTTTGAATACAACACCGCCACCTGCGAGGAGTGCAAAGCGCTGGAGTGGCTCTGCAAGTGCAAGCCGGAGGCGGAGAAGAAGTAGCCGTCCGACCTCACCGCCAAACGCTGGCAAAATGATGAACGAGCCGCAGCTTGCGGGCGACGGCGGGTGAAATCACATACGGATACAAAAACGGAGCGCCGAAGCTGCGGCTGATGGCATTCAGCATGGTGGCGAGGCTGATCCAGCGCTGGAGCAGGACGTGGAAGCCGGTGTCTTCTTCATCCGTGCGTGGTTCGATACCCGCTGGCAAAGGCATGTGCGCTGGCGGTGTGGCGGCGGGCTCGGCCTGGATGCCGAGCGCTTCGCAAGTCTCGATGCCATCGACCATTTGCAGGTAGTGCGCCCAGGTCTCGGCCCAGTCTTCCCACGGATGCGAGGCGGCGTAGGCGGAGATGTAGTTTTGCTGCCAGTTGGCAGGCGGTCCTTGCTGGTAGTAGCGGGCGAGGGCGCTGCTGTAGTCAAAGGAGTCGTTGCCGAAGAGCTCACGGAAGGCGGTGCGTGATGGGTGATCCCAATCGAGCCGCGAGAGGCAGCGATACCAGAGGTAGTGGCCGCTTTCGTGCCGGAAGTGACCGAGCAGCGTGCGTGAGGCCTCACCGAGCTGCTGGCGGTTGATCTGCCGCCAGGTGTCGTCGGCTTCTTCGAGGCTGACGGTGATGACGCCACTGAGGTGGCCCATGGTGGCGGCGGGATCGAGCCGGGTGCTGACGATGTCAAAGGCGAGGCCGTTGAGCGGATCTTCGGCAAGCGTGGGAAGTGAGAGGTGAAACCCGATCAAGGTGTGCAGCAGGCGGCGCTTCGCAGCCTCCATGAGGCTCCCATGCTGGCGGTTCAAGGCGTTGCTGAGATCGGGGATGGTGCGGTTGAGCCGGCAGGAGACGCAAAAGGCCTCGCCGGAGCTGGCGGGCACGAGCCAGTTGCACGCGGCGTAGCGCTGGCCGTTGCCGCAGAGGCGGTAGTTTTTGTCGATGCGGCGGATGAGGCCGAGCATCGGCTCGTAGCCCACATCGAGGCCACAGGCGAGACAGCGCGAGCTTTCAAAGAAGAGCGCATTGCCACAGGTGCATTGAAAGGACTTCATGCGGTTTCGGTGGTGATCTCCCTGGGTTTGCTCACGGCGGCCACCGCCTCGCATGCATCGTGAGCAAGAGTCACGATCCCATTCTGGCGGAAAACATGGCCCCCGAGAAAGGCCACCCGCGCGAGTGACGGGTGCGCCGTCACTTTCTGCTCCTCTGGTCCGTGTGCATGCTTCAGCAGACAGCCTCCAAGCGTGGAAAGCAACACGTCATTCCGCGCTGCTCCTCACACGGCCGGGCTTGGTAACCATTCGGTTACTTCATTACCAATCGCTAATGTGATGGTGAGGTCGGGATGTGGTCAGTTGGTGGTGTCGAGGAAGACGCGTGCTTCTCCGGCACCATGAAATCCTTCCAAACAGTTACGGAGCCGAGGTTCCAGCCAGAAGGGAAGAGTGGTTCGATAGACACGCTGACCACCTCATGAACTCCTCCGCCCTCCAAATGCCCGAAACGCCCCGCGATGAACGCGGCGCGTGGTTTGTGATGGCGCTGCGCGGGGATTCGGATGCGGCGACTCGGCTTTACGAGGCCTGCGTGCCAGCGGTGCGTGGCTGGCTGCGTGGCCGCGTGGGCGAGAGCGTGGCGGAAGAGTGTGCGCATGAGGCCATGGTGATGGCGTTTCGTCGCGGTGAGCAGTTCCGGCCGGGCACCTGCTTCGAGAGCTGGGTGCGCACGATGGCGTGGCGCATGGCTTTGAATGCCCTGCGGACCGATTTGCGCCGCAAAACCCGCGAAACGGCCTTTTTCGAGCAAAACGAGTCGCAGGACGATTTGCGCGATGAGGCGGTTTTGGCCGCGCTGGACCGCTGCGTGGCCGAATTGCCCGGTGAGCAGCGTCAGCTCATCCGCATGCGCTTTCAGCTCGACCAATCGGCGGGCGAAATCGCCGCCAGCCTCGGCCGCAGCCGCGTGGCGGTGGCTGTGAGCCTGCACCGCATCTGCAAACGCCTGCGCTCCGACCTGGAGCAGCACGCACGACTTTGAGACAACCAACATCCACCACCATGAAACGCATCCTGCTCCTCATGATCAGCCTCGTGGCCTTGCTCGCCGGTCAAACCGCCCGCGCCAGCATCGCCTACGGCAGCATCAACAACTTCGACACGGTGAACGACACCGGGCACGTCTGCCACGGCTTCGAGATCGAGATCGAGGACTGCCGCACGACGGACATCACCTACACTTACAACTACAACCACTACGGCGTGCCGCGCTTTGAGCAGGATGACACGGACCCGCTGCATCCGAAGTGCCGCATCCGCTGGGAGAGCAAAAAGAACCCGGACGGCTCCTGGGCCTCCTACACGGCGATCCCGAGCGGTCCGATCGCGCCGACAAACGGCCACATGTTCACGAATCCGAGCGTGAACTTCGGCGGCGAGCACTTTGGCGTCGGTTACAGCAAGGCGGTCGGGCTCATCAAATACAACTGGCTCATCGACAATGGCAGCGGCGCTCTCATTCACGGCGGCGCGGTGCAGGTCTCGACACCGACCTTCACCTACTTCCCGCCCGTGGCCGCCGCGCCCGCGCAAGTGCAGGCCGTAATCGTGCCGCCGGTGCCGCCCGTGCCGCCGGTGAAGGAATTCGGCAAGGCCGTGTGGGTGAAGGAAATCAAGACGACGACGCACAACAACAAGGAGATCAAGCTCCGCGAGCTGGTGAGCGATGATCCCGCCGATCTCGATGACAAAAACTGGGCGAATGGCGAGCCGGATGAGGTGGAGATCGAGTGGCGCATCTTGCAGAAGCGCAACATCGCGGGTGGTGGCGCCAATGATGAGCTGGTCGCCGCGCCGGAGGATCTGCCGAATGGCGATGAGGTGGTGACGCGCCGCTACGAATTCTACAAGTACAACGGCCCGCTGGATGGTGAGAGCGGTGAGGCCATGGCAGACACGGTCGATCCCGATGGCGTGCACGGCGAGGGCATGCGCACCTACAATCATCACATGGTCGGCGGTGAATGGGTGACGGTGACGGAGGACATGGCGACGTATGAGGTCGTGGGCGATTTCACGGGATCGCAAATGGCCGCGGTAGATGTCGAGGCACCGGTGGGGCTCATCGATCACGTGAGCGAGGGCAAGATCAACACCGCCTACGCCGCCCGCACGGTGGTGGTGGAGGGTGCGCTGCCTTTCACGGCCGTGCAGGAGGGCGCACTGCCTCCTGGCATGAATTTTGACGAGGTCACGGGCGTGCTCGACGGCACTCCGACGGCCAGCGGCAGTTTCCAGTTCAAAGTGACCGCGAGTGATGGCGTAAATCCCGATGTGTCGAAGAACTACACGCTCACCGTGGCCGCCGCGGGTGCACCTGCGCCTCCTGCGAGCCTGCTCGACACCACGGTGCTGCCAGTGGGCGCGGGCACGACGACGGGCGATGGCTCGTATGCCATCGGCGCGAATGCCACCGCCACTGCGACGCCGAATGCGGGCTTTGCCTTCCTCAACTGGACGGACAACGGCACCATCGTGAGCACGAACAGCAGCTACACACTCGCTATGGATGTGAATCACTCGCTCGTGGCGAACTTCGTCCCCGTCTTCACCGTGACGACGAGCGCCGCGCCCGTCGCAGGCGGCACGACGACCGGTGATGGCAGCTACAACGGCGGTGCGAATGTCACCGTCGTGGCCACCCCGAATGCAGGCTACGCTTTCACGAACTGGACCGAAGGCGGCCTCGTGGTGAGCAGCAGCGCGACTTTCACCTTCGCCGCCGCATCGGATCGCGACCTCGTGGCGAATTTCACACTCGGCACGAGCTACACGATCACCACCGCCTCCGCGCCAGTGGCCGGTGGCAGCACGACCGGTGGCGCCAGCTATGCCAGCGGCACGAGCGTGACCGTGACAGCCACGCCAAACGCAGGCTACAACTTCGTCAACTGGACCGAAAGCGGCACGCAGGTGAGTGCGAATGCGAGCTACACCTTCAATGCGACCGCGAATCGCACGCTCGTGGCAAACTTCGCCGTCATCGGCGGCACCACGCGCACGATTTCCACCGTCGCATCACCTCTGCTCGGCGGCACGACGAGTGGTGGCGGCGTGGTGGCGGATGGATCGAGCGTCACCGTCGTGGCGACGGCGAATCCGGGCTACATCTTCTCCAAGTGGAAGCAGGGCGGCACGAATGTGAGCAGCAGCGCGAGCTACACCTTCACCGCCACGGCGGACCGCACGCTCACGGCGACCTTTGTGCAGGTCTATTACATCACGACGCTGTCCGCGCCCGCGGCCGGTGGCAGCACGGAGACGGATAGCAGCAGCTACAAGCTCGATGAAAACGCACGCATCGATGCCTTCCCGAATGCCGGTTATCAATTCGTGAACTGGACGGAAAACGGTGTGCCGGTGAGCACGGACAATCCCTACAACTTCCGCGTGCCGGGCAATCGCACGCTCGTGGCGAACTTCTCGGCCATCGGCGGTGTCACGATCTCCGCGAGCGCGGCTCCTGTGGCGGGCGGCAGCGTCACTGGCGGCGGCAGTGTGGCGAATGGAACGAACGTCACACTCACTGCCACGCCGAATGCGGGCTACGGATTCATCAACTGGACCGAAGCCGGTGCTCCCGTGAGCAACAACGCGTCCTTCACCTTCAATGCGACCGCGAACCGCACGCTGGTGGCCAACTTCGCGGCTGGAAACACGATCACCGCCTCCGCTTTGCCTTCCATCGGCGGCAGCGTCAGCGGCGATGGCTTCGTGGCCACCGGCACGAGCGTCACGCTCATCGCCACGCCGGCTCTCGGCTACAATTTCATCAACTGGACCGACGCCGTGGGCACGGAGGTGAGCACCACCGCGAGCTACACCTTCACACCGACCTCGAACGGCATCTTCACCGCGAATTTCGAAGCGCCAGCGCTCGGTGTTCACTTTGACTTCGATACCTCCACGCCCGTGCCAGCCGCGAATGCGCCGCTGCCGCTCGATCAGCTCAGCGTCGGCTACACCGCCAACTTCAGCTCACCGGTGGCAGATGGCTTCAAAGTGACCACCGAAGCTGCCAGCGGTCGCGTGTTGTCGAAATTCAGCGGGAACTACCTCGAACCGCTCGCCGATGGCTCGGCGCTCGTCATTCAGCTCGATCAAGCTGTCACCGGTGTGAGCATCGACTTCGCCACCGTGGAGGCGATCAGCGTCCCCGTGGCCTCGAACGTGCAAATCACAGCCTTCGACAACTCAAGCGGCGCACCCGTCCAGGTCGGCACCGGCATCGCTCATGGCACTGTCACCGCTGGCGACACGCTCCCAGTCGGCACGATCAATTTCAACAGCGCTTCGCCCTTTGATCAAATCACGCTGCAACTGCCCGACGCACCCATCGGCGCCGTTCGCTTCCTCGTGGATAACATCACCGTCAGCCCCGCCGCCAGCACCGGCGGCTCCATGCAGCTCACAAACCCGAACTGGAACATCACGCTCACCGATTTCGGCTACTCTGACTTCCTGCTCGACAACACACCCGGCTTTGAAGGCCGCGAATACCTCAGCGGCGAATGGGGCAGCGCGGTGGCTTACACTCGTGGAAACGGCAACAACGTCGCGCCGAAGTGGCTGGAGCCCAATTTCATGTTCCCGGATTGGAAGACGAACTCCGACTTCCACGTCGTGCAGGGCATCCACATCGTCGGCAGCAACCTCGACGGTCTGCCCATCGCGCAATCCGTCATCTCCAATGGTGATCTGGAGGTCACCTTGCGCTTTGAGATGGTCGATACCGTCACCGGCACCCCCATGGGCGTGAAACCGGCCAGCACCGCCGGTGCAGGCCTCTCGGTGAACAGCAACCGCTACGTCATGAATCAGACCTTCACGGTCAAAAACGTCAGCGGGGCTCAAATCACGAATGTGCAGCTCTTCCACCTGCTGCACGGCTTCATCTCGCAGCGCGGTCAATACGACAACCGTAGCTACCCCGGCAAACTGCCGCAGTATCAATACGACATGACCATGAGCGGCGTCGATGCCGGTGCTGCAGGCACGCAGAGCTCCAGCATCGGCCTCGAAGACCTTATCGGCTTCCATTCCAAGGTCGCACCGAGCGCTTTTGAGATCGGCCACTACGGCATTGAGGGCAATGGCATCGACGATCACTCCTCCGGCAAGCCCAGCGACGGCGTGCATCTCTCCATCGAGGACAACTGGGAAAATGCGCCCTACCTCGCTCGCAAAAACCGCGACAGCTTTGCTCCCGCCAATCGCTGGATCTCCGGAGCGCAGCGTTGGGAACTCGGCAGCATCGCCGCAGGCCAGAGCGTCAGCTTTGACATCGTCCTCAGCCTGCTCACCGGCACCAAAGTCGTCATCGAAGGCGGCGGTGGCAACACCAGCGGCGGCGGAAGCTGCAACGGCGGCTCCACGCACTCCGGCGGCGTCGATTTCGAGTTCGAGGACATCGATCAAGAAGGCACCTTCTTCGGCGAATACAGCGAAGCCGATGACGACGAGATCGCCGAACGCGAAGTCGAAGGCGAATTCAGCCTGCCCAGCTTCGAAACGCCCAACGGCACCCGCAAACAGCGTTGGAACCTCAAATACAGCGGTGCCCACACCGGCAACATCAAGCTCAAGTTCGCCTACAACCCCGCGCTGCTCCCCGCCGGCTATGACGAGAACCAGCTCGTCATCTACCACTTCCGCAACGGCCAGTGGGAAAAGCTCGTCTGCAAGGTCGATCCCACCACCAACACTATCGAAGCCATCACACCGAGCCTCAGCCCCTTCAT
This sequence comes from Prosthecobacter sp., assembly GCA_046316935.1. Classification (GTDB taxonomy): domain Bacteria; phylum Verrucomicrobiota; class Verrucomicrobiia; order Verrucomicrobiales; family Verrucomicrobiaceae; genus Prosthecobacter. The sequence goes on along the minus strand of JBKCXA010000277.1, from coordinate 18,018 downwards.
GCTCGGCGTGAACGACACCGTGGTGAAGCCGGATGTGCAGATGTCCATCACCACCCCTGGCACGCTGAATGTCTCCTGGCCCGACACCTTCCTCGGCTGGCAGCTTCAAGAGAGCACGAATCTCAGCACTTGGACCAATTCCACCCGCCCCATCACCAACGACGCCGGCACAAACAAGGTCAGCATCCCCGTCAGCTCCGGCGTGAAGTTCTTCCGCCTGCTGAGGCCGTGAGCCATACGATCAAAAGCGCGGCCTGTGATGGGCCGCGCCTTTCACTCGCCTCAACGTGGTGCCCAAGCACGTTAGAATCGGATGTTCACGTCAAGGTGGGCGTGGATGCCGGGGAGATGACCGTTTGGTAATCTTGGCTCAAATCCTTGGCGAAGAGGCCGTCGCGTGGTTTGGTGGGCAAACGCGCCATGAAAACACTGCTCTTCCTGCTCCTTGCCACGCTCGCCCATGCCGAAACGTGGAACGGCAAGGCCGCCATCTCGTTTGACGGCACCTCGACGCTTCACGACTGGGGTGGCAAAGTGAATGCGCAGCCGTTCAAAGCCGATGTCACAATGAATGGCGACAAACCGCAGCGCATCGTCTCGACGGTCACCGTCAAAGCCGCGGAGATGGACACCGAGGAGGCGAAACGCGATGAAAACATGCGCAAGGCCATGAAGGTGACCGATCACCCGCTGATCGTCGGCAAGATCGACGCGAAATTCACTGAGGTGGCCGCCGCAGGCACGCCAACGAAGCTGCCAATCGAGCTCAGCCTGCTCGGTAAGCCGCAAAACGTCACCGGCACGATCTCCAACTGGAAGCTCAGCGGCAACAAGGCGACCTTTGACCTCGAATTTCCGGTCTCGATGAAGGCCAGTGGCATTAGCGTCCCCACGGTGCTGTTATTCATCAAAGTAGGGGATGGCATCAAGGTGCGTGCCTCGGTAACTTTGACCAAGAACTGAGTTCATGCCCGCTTACATCCATCACATCGCCACCGAGACGCCGCCGCATCTTTACAGCAACGAATTCGCCTGCTCGCGCATGAAGGGCTGGGTGCAGGACCCGCGGGCAAAACGCATGGTGGAGCTCATTTACGAGCGCACCGGCATCGACACGCGTTACAGCGTGAGCGATGACTTCATGAAGGACGACGAGGGGCTCTTCCGCACCTTGCCGGATGGCACGATCAATTCGCCCACCACCGGCCAGCGCAATGAGCTGTATGGTCATGCGGCGCGTGATCTCGCGGTGAAGCTCGCCCGCAAGACACTAGCCGAGTGCCCGCAGTTCGCGAAGGAGCAGATCACGCATCTGGTTTTCGCGTCGTGCACCGGTTTCACGAATCCGGGGCCGGACTACCACATCATTCGCGAGCTCGGTTTGAATGAAAATGTCGAGCGTTACACCGTCGGCTTCATGGGTTGCTACGCGGCCTTTCCGGCGCTGCGCATGGCCGCGCAGTTCTGCGAGGCGAATCCGGACGCGGTGGTGATGGTGATGTGCCTGGAGCTTTGCACGCTGCATCTGCAAGTGAGCGACAAGACCGAGAGCATCGTGGCGAACGCCCTTTTCGCCGATGGTGCCGCCGCGGCCATCGTGAGTGCTCGCAAGCCGGGCGACGACCGGCCTTACTACCGCGTGCAGGGTTTTCACTCAGCGCTGGTGCCTTCCAGCGAGGCGGACATGGCCTGGGAGATCGGCGACCACGGCTTCAACATGGTCCTCTCCGCCTACGTGCCCGGTTTGATCGGCAGCAACATCCGCGAGATGCTCAGCGGTGTGCTCGCAAAACGTGATCTCAAGCTCGGCGACATCGACGAATGGGCCGTGCATCCCGGCGGTCGCGCCATTCTCGAACAAGTGGAGCAGCATCTGCAGCTCCCACCCGAGGCGCTCGAGATCTCACGCGGTGTGTTGCGTGATTACGGCAACATGAGCAGCCCCACCGTGATGTTTGTGCTCAAAGGCATGCTCGAAGAGGCGGAAACGGATCGTGCCACGACCTGCGCCATTGCCTTCGGGCCTGGATTGACGGTCGAAACGGCCGTGCTGGAGCGTTGCGGTGCCGCGATCACCTCGCCGAAAAAAACATCTGCCGCCTCGCACGCATGAAAACGGATCTGGATGCCATCATCGTTGGCGGAGGCCCTGTGGGGCTGCTGCTGGCCTGTTTGCTCCAGAAGCGTGGTTTGAGCTTTCGCGTGCTGGAAAAGCGCACGCAGCCTCTCGCGCACTCCGCCGCCATCGGCATTACGCCGCCCTCGCTGCATATTTTGGACCAGCTCGGCCTCGCTCGTGAGTTCATCGAGTCCGGCGTGAAGGTCTATGATTGCTTCGTGCATGGTCGGAAGGCCAAACTGGGCCGCGTGACCTTCCGCGACATCCCGGACGAGCATCGCTTCATCCTCTCGCTGCCGCAGGCGACGACGATTTCGATCCTGCAAAGCCATCTCGGCACCGATTGCATGCAAACCGGCTGCGAGGTCTCCGGCATCGCGCAGCACGCGGATCATTGCGTGGTGCAAACGACCGCCGGAGAGTTCACGGCACGCTTCGTCATCGCGTGCGATGGGGCTCGCGGCCGCGTGCGAGAGTTCATCGGCATGCAGGCACCGGTGAAGCCCTACGACTGCCATTTTGTCATGGGCGACTTCATCGACCGCACCGACTTCGGCGATGCCGCGCACCTCTTTTTCACGCCGACTGGCTCGGTGGAGTCCTTTCCACTGCCCGGCGGCCAGCGTCGCTGGATCGTGCAAACGGAAAAGCGGCTCGACGCACCGCCGAAGGGCCTCGTGAGCTACCTCACGCATCTGCGCACCGGCATTCACGTGCCTTCCGCCGATCAGGTGAACGAGAGCGTCTTTACGCCGCGCCGCTTCAATTGTGATCGCTACTACGATTGCCGTGTCATCCTCTGTGGCGATGCCGCGCACGGCATGAGTCCCATCGGAGGGCAGGGGATGAACACCGGCTTCGCCGATGCGGAATTCCTCGCCGAGGTGCTCGTGAAACCGGACCCGCTCGCGCTGTTGCCCGCTTACAACCGCTTCCGCCGCAAGGCCGCGAAGACCGCCATCTTCCGCGCCGAGTGGGGCATGTGGCTCGGCACCTGGCGTGGCCAGATGCGCTCCGTGCTGCGCGATGTCATTTTGCGGTTCCTGCTTTGCCAGGGACCCGTCGCCCGCCGCATGGGGCCGTTTTACGCCATGCTCACCATTCCCTTCAACACGCTCGCCCGCGTGCCCCAGGCCCATTTGAGGCCGCACACCGCTTGATTCATGTCCACCGACTACGTTCCCACCATCGACGGCGCCGCCTCGCACTATGACGACCTCGATCAGTTCTACCGCGAAATCTGGGGCGAGCACGTCCATCACGGCGTGTGGTTCACCGGCAGGGAAAGCGACACCGAGGCCGCTGAGAACCTCGTAAAGATTGTCGCCGAACTCGGCCACACCGGTCAAAACACTGACGTGTGCGACATCGGCTGCGGCTACGGAGCCACCGCGAAGATCCTCGCACAGCGCTACGGTGCGAATGTCACCGGCATGACCATTTCAAGCGTGCAACTCGCCTATGCCCAAGCGAACAACCACGTGCCCGGCAAGACCACCTTCATGGTGCGTGACTGGTATGACAACCAACTGCCCGCGAACCGCTTCGATGTCGTGCAGACCGTCGAAAGCCTCGAGCACATGCCCGACCTGCCCACCTTCTTCCGCGAGTGCTACCGCGTCATGAAGCCCGGCGGCCGTCTCATCGCCACCGCATGGATGTCCTGCGAAAATCCCGATCCCGTGGCGAAGCGGCATTTCATCGACGCCATCACCCGCGAGGCTCAAATCGCCGGCGTGCGTCCCGAGAGCGAATTCCGCGCCGCCACCGAGGCCGCGGGCTTTGTGAACTACCAGTTCAAAGACTACGCGCCGCTCGTGAAGCACACCTGGCCCCTCTGCGCTCTGCGCACCGTCAAAGGCCTGCTCACGAAGCCGCACTACCGCAGCTTCCTTTTCAGCTCGCGGAACCCGAACCGCATCTTCGCCCTCACCCTCTTCCGCATCTGGCTCGCCTACGAGCTCGGCATCCAGCGCTACGGCATCTTCAGCGCGGAGAAGCATTGAAACCGCCCTTCATCGGACTAAAACCACGCCATGCCCGTCACCGAAGAACGCCAGCAGCAGATCACCAAGTCCCTCAAGCATTGCAGCGAGGCCACTGTGGCCGCAGCGATGCGCTTTGAGGAGTCGCGTGATCTCGACGAGCTGCCCGCCATCGTGCTTGGTGTGCTCGAGCGCGATGCCGCGAATCCGAAACCGGAAGGTGTGCATGCCGCCACGGATGAATCTCGACTCATTGAGGACATCGGCATGGATTCGTTTGGCATGATCGAGGTCGTCATGACCGCTGAAGAAGTGCTCGGCATCACCGTGGCCAATCAGGAGATGAACGACATCCGCACGCTCGGCGATTTGAAGACCTTCCTCCGCTCCAAGCTCGCCGCATGAACCGTGTCGTCGTCACCGGCCTCGGCTTCATCTCCAGCATCGGCAACGACCGCGCCGCCGTGCTGCAAAGCCTGCGCGAAGGGCGTTGTGGCATTGAAGTCATGCCCGAGCTTGCTGCTGCCAATGATCGCGTCGTGCTCGCCGGCACCGTGAAGGGCTTTGCCTTTCCCACCGCCGATCCGCTCGACTGGACCTTCCCCGCGCACGTGCAGTTCAGCCGCTCGCAGCTCCGCACGCTTGTGCCGAACGCCGTCTTCGCCTGCGCCGCCATGGACGAGGCCATCCGCGATGCGAACCTCGATCCCGCGCTCGTTTCCTCGCCGCAAACTGGTCTCTACTGCGCCTCCGCGGGCTCGTCGTGGATGACGCACTTCGCGCTCGACTCCGTTCTCACTCGAGGCCCCGCCCGCACCTCGGCCCCGACCGTTGTCACCGGCATGCCGAACTCGCTCCACCTCAATCTTACCGCAAAGTTTGCCATCAAGGGAGCGTCCGTCGGCTTCAGCAGCGCCTGCGCCTCCTCCGCGCATGCTCTCGGCAGCGCCTGCGATTTGATTCGCATGGGCCGGCAAAAGATCATGTTCGTCGTCGGCGCGGAGGACTGCCATCCGTGCAACATTCTTCCCTTCGCCTCGCTGCGTGCCTTGAGTGCGCAAAGCGATCCCGCGCTCGCTCCGCGGCCCTTTGATGTCGATCGCGATGGCTTCATCATCACCGGCGGTGGAGCCGCGCTCATCCTCGAAGACGCCGAACACGCCGCCGCCCGCGGCGCGACCGTTTACGCCGAGGTCAAAGGCTGGGGCCAGGCCTCCGATGGTTACGATGTCGTCGCCCCCGATCCCAGCGGCTCCGGTCTCGCCCGCGCCATGTCGAACGCCCTTCAAGACGCCCAACTCGAAGCCAGCGCCATCGACTACCTCAACGCTCATGCCACCGCCACGAACGCGGGCGACCTCGCCGAGCTGAATGCTCTCAAAGCCGTCTTCACCGGCGAAAATCGCCCCAAAGTCAGCAGCACCAAAGCCCTCACGGGCCACGGCCTGAGCCTCGCCGGTGCCTTGGAAGCCGGCATCTGCTGCCTCGCCCTCCGCGAGGGCTTCATGCCCGCCTCCGCCAAGATCCAAAACCTCGATCCCGCCTGCGAAGGCATCCCCATTCTCACCGAACGCCTCGATCAAGCTCCCCATGCTGTCATGAGCAACAGCAGTGGCTTCGGCGGCGCTAATGTGGCGCTGATTTTCGCGGCTACTTGATCCACTTCCACCGCGCAAAGAGCAGATACAGCACGGGCAGCACCAGCAGCGTCAGCACGGTGGCAAACAGCAGGCCGAAGATGTGCACCGCGGTCAGTGGACGCCACAATTCACCGCCGGTGAGTGCCAGCGGGATCAACCCGCAGACCGTCGCGAACACCGTTGCGAGCACGGCACGCAAACGGACCAGCGCGGCATGCATCAGTGCCTTTTCGAGTTCCACGCCCGCGGCACGTTCCTCCTCGATGAAGTCCGACAACACGATGATGTGGCTCACGATGACCCCCGCGAGGCTCACGATGCCGATCAGTGCCATAAAGCCGAAGGACGCGTGCGTGGTGGCCAAGCCGATGAAGGCACCGATGAGGCCCAGCGGCACTGTCAGCATCACCACGAGCGATTTCATCATCGAGCGGAACTGGATCACCATCGCCAGCGCGATGAGCGCCAGCGAGATCTTCAGCACATGCTCCATCTCGCGCTGGCTGTTCGTCAGCTCCCGCTCCTCACCGCCAAACGAGATGCCTTCCTTCGGAAAATGCTCACGGGCCTTCGCGAGAATGCGCGAGGCCAGCTCGCCAAACGGCGCGAGCGCCTTCACGGTGATCGTGCGCTGCTGGTTGAGCCGCGAGAGGATGCCGGAGTCGTCATGCACCTTGTAAGCGCCCGCCTTGCGAAGTTCCTCGGCCACCAGCGCGGCTTTCGCCTTCAAATCGCCATCGCCGCTCACCTCGATCTGGATTGGCGTTTCGAGCGCTGGACCTTGTTCGATCTGTTTCACGAGACAAAGCGCGTCTTTGATCTCACGATCCAAAACCTCGCGCAGATGCACGATCAGCGCAGGCACGTCCTCAGCGTGGCGTGTGTTCGCCAGCACCTGCGCCACGTTTTCGGCATTCTGTCGCGGCAGCACGTTGTAGTAAAACATCGGTGTGCCGCCGCCGCTCACGATCAACGAGGTCTGGATGGCCTGCTCCTTTTGCAAAACGTCTCCCACGCGCGCTGTGATCGCCATCGTCTGCTCGATGCCGCTGTCCTCCGGCAGTTGGATATCTATCAGCAGTTGATTGCGCTCCGCGGCCGGGAAGAACTGCTTTCCAAAAAATGGGATCAAGGCCGTGCTAGCCGCCAGAAGGGCAAAAGCGCTCAAAACCGTGACCAGCGGCCGACGCATGCCAAACTGCAAGGCCGCGCGATACAATGGCACCAACCGGTGCAGCGGATGCGAGCCGCCGGCTGCATCCAGGCCCTTCTGGCCCTTCAGAATGTAGTAACCGAGCAGCGGGATGAAGGTCATCGAAACGATGCGCGATGACACGAGTGCGAGCGTGATGACAATCGGCAGCGAGATGATGAACGCGCCCATGTCCCCCGGCAACAGAGCCAACGGCAGGAAGGCCACGATGTTGATCACTGTGCCGAAAAAGATCGCGCGACGCAGCTTGAACGGCCCCAACCAGGCCGCGATGCCGCGCGGTTGGCCTTCGGCGAGCTCGCGATTGATTCCATCGGATGCCACCACCGGATCATCCACCAGCATGCCGAGCGAGATGATCAGCGCGGCGATGGAGATCTGCTGCAACGGCACCTCCAGCGCCGCCATGCCACCGAGCGTCATTGCAATCGTCAGCGGGATCGCCACCGCCACCACCAGCGCCGTGCGCCAGTCCATCAGCAGCAGTGCCACGAGCACCACCACAATCACCGCCTCGATAAAGCAGCGTAAAAACTCCTCGATGCGATGCGCTGTGGCCGCGGGCTGATCCGATACCGTGATGACTTGCACACCTTCCGGCAGTTTTGTTTTGGCGATCTGCTCCAGCACTGCCGTCTTGAAGTCGCGGATGATATTCCCCGCCTTCATCTCCACCGCCACGAGCACGCTCGCCGAGGCCTTCAAAGCTCCCTCGCCCTCGCGATGCAGGGTCCGCGTGCTGTAAGTCGCCGCCACCATGTCCTCGAAGCTCAAGATCTCCGCCGGAGGATGCCCAAACTGCCGGATGCGCCCTGTGCTCGGCACCTTCTTCAATTCCCTCTCGATCACGTCCGCCGCCTCACCCGCCTTCATGCCATCCTCCGCCAGCACCGAGAACAGCAAGGTCGCCGGAAGCTGAAAATCCGTCTCCAGCCTCGGCTCCTCGCAGCCCTCCGGCAGCTTCACCTCTGCGAGGTGCTTCCGCACGTGTTCCCAGCGTCGAGCAGTGATCTCTTGGCTATCCGAAGTGAGTGTGATGACAATGGTCGAAATATTGTCATGTGACTGAGATTGAAGCTTTTCAACAATGTTCCGCCGTCCGTCGAGGGATTGGATAATCGCCGATTCCAGCCGCTGTGTGACTTCGTAATAGATTGTTTCCGCATCCGCCTCCGGCATCACCGTCAGCAACACCGCATCATGCGTCGGAAACGTCGGGTCCTCCTGCTGCGGCAGTTTGTGAAACGACACCCAGCCCCAGACGAGCACGGCAAGCATGCCCAGCCAGCCGAGAAGCCGGTGTTCGACAAAAAAGCGCGTGAGAAGGCTGCCAGGCATGGTGGGAGGTCCAGTCTAGCGTGGAGATGCTGTATTGAACAGCCTAGATGAGAAGTGGCGGCCAAGAACGCAAGATGGGGGGGGGCTCAGGGGGCTGGCGGCGCACTTTGGCGCGAGATGCGGCCGGTTGCCGCGTTTTCGGCGACACATGCGCTTGTGTTCCTTTTCTCATTGTCCTCTGCTTCCCGGCGCTCGCTGCGGAGAGGCCCAATGTGCTCATTTTGTTCTCGGATGATTAGGGGAGTGCGGATTTGAGCTGTCAGGGATCGAAGGACATCCCGACGCCGAACATTGATTCGCTGGCGAAGAATGGCGTGAGGTGCACGCAGGGGTATGTTTCATCGTGCATGTGCTCGCCGAGCCGGGCGGGGCTGCTCACGGGGCGGTCGCAGTCGCGATTTGGGCATGAGATCAATTGGGAAGGAGTCGATGCCACATGCGTGCGCGGGCTGCCGGTGACGGAACAGACGCTGGCGGATCATTTGAAGGTCGCGGGCTATCGCACGGGCTGCGTGGGGAAGTGGCATCTCGGCGATGTGGCGAAGTTTCATCCGAAGCAGCGTGGCTTTGACGAGTATTTCGGCCACATCGGCGGCTCGCATGATTACTTCGCTTCGAAAGATGGCGGCAAAGGCGGGACGTATGCGCTGGAAGGTTGGGACGGGAAGCCGTTCGAGTTCGCGAACGACTATCTGACAGACATCAATGGTCGCGCGGCGTGTGAGTTCATTCGGAAGGGTGATGGGGCGAAGCCGTGGTTCTTGTATGTGGCTTTCAATGCGCCGCATGGGCCGCTTCAGGCCTCGGAGAAGTATTTGAAGCGTTTCGCGCATATCGCTGATGAGCAGCGTCGCACTTACGCGGCGATGGTGAGTGCGCTGGATGATGCAGTGGGCGCGATTTTGGCCGAATTGAAGGCGCAGGGTGCGGAGGAGAACACGCTGATCTTTTTCCTCAGTGACAATGGCGGGCCGCTGGATCGGAATGCATCGCTGAACACGCCGCTCAGTGGCGAAAAGGGGTTCATGCTCGAAGGCGGCATTCGCACGCCGTATCTCGTGCAATGGAAGAGCAAGCTGCCGGCGGGGAAGGTGTATGATTTGCCGGTGAGCAGTCTGGACATCAGCGCCACGGCGCTCACGGCAGCAGAAAGTGGAACGGGTTTTCAACCCGTTCAGAACGAGTTAAGAGCTCGTTCTACGTTGGATGGCGTGGATTAGATTCCTTACTTCAAAGGCGAGAAAGAAGGGCGTCCGCATGAGACGCTTTACTGGCGCATGACGGCGCGGGGCATCTGGGCGGTTCGCAAGGGGGATCGGAAACTCGTCACGCACAACGGCTGGCACGATCTGCCGGCCGCGAAGCCGAAACCGAGGCTCATCGACCTCGCGAAAGATCCGGGTGAACTTCACGACTGGAGCGAGAAGGAGCCTGCGACGCTCGCGGAGCTGCAAAACGCCTACAACGCCTGGGCGGCGACTTTGCCGGAGCCGTTGTGGAGCACGGATGTGAGCCCCGACGCGGTGAAAGCCCGGCAGGAGCGTGTGAAGCGGCAGAAGATGAAGAAGTAGAGGTGAGAAACACGAGTTAGAAAACTCGTGCTACGTCGTTTCAGCGCGACCATGCGTATTCTCGCTCTTCTCTTCGCTCTTTGCCCTCTGCTCTCCGCTTACTCGAAGCCGAACATCGTGATCTTTTACCTCGATGACATGGGCTGGGCGCAGCCAGGGGCTTACGGCGGCAAACTGGCGCCGACGCCGAACATGGATCGCATCGCGGCGGATGGGGTGCGCTTCACGAATGGCTACTCGAGCGGCTGCGTGTGCTCGCCGGGACGTGTGGGACTGATGACGGGGCGTTATCAAGCGCGGACGGGGCATGATGCGAATCCGACGCGGGAAGGTCGCGAGCTGTTGTTGAGCGAAAAGACGATGGCGCAGCATTTGAAGCCTGCGGGCTACACGACGGGCATCGTGGGCAAATGGCATCTGGGCGATACCGGGCCGGAGTTCATGCCGCCGGCGCGGGGTTTTGACTTCGCGATGGGCACGGTCGGAAATCTCGGCGAGGGCAAGGGGCCGTCGTTTTATCGCGGCAGCGAGCTGGCGAAGGACCTGGAAGGCGCGCCGGTGACCTCGCCAGTGTATGCGAAGGAGGCCTGCGGCTTCATCGACGCGAACAAGGACAAGCCGTTCTTCCTGTATCTGTCGTTCAATGCCGTGCACTCGCCCGTGGTGGCATCGCCGCACTGGCTGGAGAAGTTCAAGCACCTCGACAAACGGCAGCAAGGCTATGCCGCGCTGATTGGCGAAGCGGATGAGGCCATCGGCACGGTGATGACGCGGCTGCGGGACCTGAAGCTGGAGGAAAACACGCTCATCTTCTGCATCAGCGACAACGGCGGTGCCTCGAAAGAGGCGGAGCAGATGGGGCTGCGTGGTTCGAAGTGGTTCGTGTGGGAAGGCGGCATCCGCGTGACGTGGATGGCGCAGTGGAAGGGCGCGGTGCCCGGCAATCGCGTGGTGAATGTTGCGGTGATTCAGCTCGATGTGCTACCGACGGTGCTGGCTGCTGCTGGGAGTATTGTAGTCCCGCCTTCAGGCGGTTCTGAACCGGCTAAAGCCGGGACTACAGTGCTCGATGGCGTGAATCTGCTCCCGCTGCTCAAAGGCGAGGCCGACAAGCTCGCCCCGCGTGAGCTTTACTTCCGCTTTGGCGTCCAGCACGCCGTGCGGCAGGGCGATTGGAAGCTCGTTAAGGCTTCGAAGGACATGGAGCCGATGCTCGTGAATCTCACCACCGATCCCGGCGAGCAAAAGGACCTCAGCACCGAGAATCCCGCGAAGAAGGCCGAGCTCGTGGCTCTTTTTGACAAGTGGAACGCCAGCATGCAGCCACCGCGTTGGGAGGATCAGCGTTGGAATGGTGATCCCGAGCGGAAGACGGACAAGAAGAAGCGGAAGAAGGAAAAGTAGCTCAGCGCAGCTGGTTTTGCTGTTTGGGCGTCAGATACGTGATGGCCTTTTGAGGGTCCGATCTCAGCCAGGCATTCACTTTGGTGGCTTGGGCGGCTGTGAGAAGAACTTTCGCGGCCGGGGTGCCTTGAAGCTGCTTTTTCTGATCATCGGCAGGAGCCGCGCGGTAGCCTGAAATGCTGCCCACCGTCAATCGCGTGGTCTTTGCCTGCGCCAGATCGTCGGTGGGCACATGCACCGAGCGGGCGCAGTCCACTTTTTCCGCCGCGGCGATCAATGCAGGCAAAGTGATGACCTCGGGATCGTAGCGCACGAGCGTCACCTCATGGCCGCCGTGAAAGCCTGCCTCCGTGGTGATCACGCCGTCGATCTGGCCCAGCGCCATCTCGCCCGTCCAGAAGCAAAACATGCTGAACACGGCCAGCTTGAGGCGGGGTGATTGCTCCGCAGCCAGCAAGCTCAAGTAGCCCGGCACGGGCCGCTTCGCCGCCCGCAGCGTGGCGATCATCCGCTCCGCGATGCCGCCCGTGTCCCAGACCTGGTCTTTGCGCGGAAGGATGTCCTTGGCCTTGGCATCCAGAAAACGCACGACTTGGTAATCCCACGCGGGTTCGCCGAAACGCCGCAGCACATCCGCATCTTTGCCGGGCTTGTTGTTGTGAATGAGCAGCGGCGTGAACTCCGTCTCCACGGCTTCCACGATCAGCGGGTGTGACATCACCTCACGTCCAAACTGCTGGCAGCCAGCGCAGCCGGGGATCTCCTGAAACAAGGCGAAGACTGGCTTCCCCGAAACCTCGCTCGCCACCAGCGCCGCATCGAGATCACGTCCCCAGGACACCTTTCCAGCCTCCACTGGTTGGAGATCATCACGAGCCGAGCATGAGGCGATAGTGAGCATGAGCAGGGCGGTGGAAAAGGGGCGCATGGCAATGAGAGTCGCGATGTGCTGGTTTATTCCACTTTGGCCTACCGCCAGACGTGGGACAAAAATGTGACAAAGGAAGTGAAGCTAAGAGATGGACGGAAGCCCGCAGGAAAGGGATATAAGCGCCGCCCATGCGAGATCATCCCGAAACGACATTTCCCCATTCCGCCAGCACACTTGGCCGGCGGAGCTTTATTCAGCGGCTGATCGGCATCGGGGCTGCTGCATGCATCGCATCGCAGAAAAACCTCGCTGCGAAGGACACCATCACCATGCAGACCATCGCGAATCCAAGACTCTTCACCTTCATCGGAGGCAACTCGGGCATCTGGCAGGTCACGGCACGCAAAACAGTGATTGGTGAGCCGCTGCCGACCGTGAAGCGCCTCGACATCGTCATCGGCGAGGTGAAGGAACTGCCTGAGGACGCTCTGTGGAAGCTGGCTGGTGTCACAAGCCATGAACGCTATGTGACGCGTGCGGAAAAAAACGAGCTCGCGGCGAAGCAGGTCACGATCGGACGGCCTGAGGCCACGCATGCGGCCCTCATTCCGATCCGGAAGAACTCCAAGTGGTGGGCGATGACGCAGGATGAGCGTCGCGCCATTTTCGAGGAGAGCTCTCACCATATCAAAATCGGCATGAAGTATCTGCCCGCAATCGCCCGCCGGCTGCATCACTGCCGCGACCTCGCCGAGCCGCAGCCGTTCGACTTCATCACGCTGTTTGATTACACCAAGGCCGATGCCAATGCCTTTGAGGACATGGTCGCTGAGCTGCGCACGACGGAGGAATGGAAATATGTCGAACGCGAAACCGATCTGCGCATGGTGCGCGAATCCAAATGAAACACCTTCTCCTCCCCCTTCTCGTTCTCGCGTCGTGCAGCAGCCAGCCGGGCAGCACGCCGGGGAGTCTGCCGCCGACGGGTTCGGGCATGCCGCAGATCATCAATGTGTCCGCGTATGATCCAAAAGAGCGGCAGCGGAATGGCGTGGGCTTCTCGGAGCATGATGTGAGCGCCTTGCGGGCGAATGGCGCGAGCGGTTTGATCGCGAGGGCGGGGAAAGGCGGCAACCTGGATGAGAAGTGCGCGAGCTTTCTGGCATCGGCGGATCGCGTGGGGATGCTGCCGGGCGTTTACTATCGCGTGCAGCGGCATGTGGATGCGGTGGCGCAGGCGGATCAGTTCGTGAATCGGGCACAGGCGCTGGCACGCGGCCGTTCATGGAATGCGCCGTCGCTGCTGCTATGCGGTGATTTTGATGGTGATCTGCCTTTGTCGGCCATTTTGCGCTTCATGGAACGCGTGGAGGCACGCACGGGCGTGGTGCCGGTGGCGTATTTGGAAAACAGCACGCAGCTGAAGCAAACGCTCAGCGGCGCGGACGCGGCGTCGAAGGCGAAACTGCGGCGCATGCCTTACTGGCTGGCTTTGTATGCGCACGATAGCGGCGCGGGGCCTGTGTATCCGGCTCCGGGAAATCCGGCCGGGCTGGTCGATCAGTATGACGTGTGGTCAAACTGGACGATGTGGCAATATGGCGGTGTCGATTGGCAGGGCGGACGCTCGCGGCCCAAAGTGTATAACCATGGTCGCTATCGCTTTCCGCCTTACTTTGGCAATCTCGACCGCCCGACGGAGCGGAATGTGTTTCACGGCTCGCACGCGGCGCTGGGAGGATTTTGGCAGCAGCATGGCTTGAGGCTCAAGTGAAGCTTGGCGGGATGCGGGTGGCGGGTATGATCGGCGGTGTGATGCGAAAAAAATCGGGACTGGCTTTTCACCTTCGCTGCCTCATGGCGGCGGTGGGGCTGGTTGTTTCGGCAGATGGCCAAAATGCGCCGAAGCCATGGGCGGAGCGGGATACGAGGTTGGCGAATGAGTATCTCTCGCTGCTGGTGCAGCAGCCGGAGTATGGTCGCGTGGTGGAGCTGTTGTGGACGCTATATGAGAAGCATGAGTCCACGAAGCTGCTGGTGGAGACTGTGGCGGCGCAGGCGGCCTCGTCGAAGCATCCGAGTGTGCTTTTGGTCCACGGGCATCTGCTGCGGCGGGCCGGTGATCTGAAAGCGGCGGCGGCGAAATATGATGAAGTGCTCAAACTGGACGCGGCGAATGCGTTTGCGATGCGGAGCCGGGCGGATGTGGCGGTGGAGCTGAAGCAGCCGGAGGACGCGGTGCTCTTGTTGAAGAGTCTGGCGGAAAAATCGGCGAGCACGGCGGTGTGGATCGAGATTGGCAATCTCTCACTCGGCCTCGGCAAGAACGCGGAAGCCGCGGAAGCATGGGAAAAGGCGGCGCAGATGCAGCCGGAGGATTTCACGTTGGCACGGCAGGTGGCGCAGTTGCTCCTCCAGGCGGGTTTTCCAGATCGGGCAGGTGCTTTCTTCTCGAAGCTGTCGGATCAAAAAGACCCGCAACGCCGACTCGATGCGCTTTACGACCTCGCCCGCATCTATGAGCACGCGGACCAGTTCGCGAAGGCGGACAAGGCGCTGCGTGACGGCCTCGCGCTGCTGCACTTCCGCGATGGGCGCTACTTCGATTTCTTCCGTCGCCGGGTGCGGCTGCATGAGCGATTTGGCATGCTGGACGATTTGCAAAAGTCGCTGCTGACCGCCGCGAAAGCGCAGCCGCCCTCGGAGCAGGCGCTGTGGGATGCGACGCGGTTTTTTGATCTCACCGTCGAAGTCGATGAGCAGGTGAAATGGCTGCGCGAGCTGGTGAAGGCCGTGCCGCAGGTGGAAGACTATCGCTGGGAACTGGTGCGGACTTTGCTCGACCATGAAGGCGCGGCGGAGGCGGCGAAGCTGCTCGATGAACGGCTCCAAAACGATGGCAGTGATCTTCCCGCCGTTGTTTTACTGCGCTGTGAGGCCGATTTGCGAGGTGGTGATCCTGGGGCGGCTATCGGAAGGCTGGTGAAGCTGCTCGATGGGCAGGCCGATGCGGAGGTGGAGAAGCAGGTGCTGGTGTTTGCGCAGACGCGGTCGCTCGATGCGGTGATCGAAAAGATCCTGCGCGGCCGCGTAGATCGTGATCCGCAGAAGACGGAGGCGGTGTTTGAGCTGGCGGCTTACTACCGGGCGCGTCGCGATGTGGCCGCGGAGGACAAGCTGATGCGTGAATTCACCAGCGGAGCGACCACCGAAGCGGAGCGGCAGAAGCGTCTCGGTGACGCGGCGGCCTTCCTCGCCTCCAGCAACAACCTCGACAGTGCCATCATGCTGGCTCGTGAATCCGTGTCGAAGGCGGACGCGGGTCGTGATGCTTGGCTGAGGCTTGCCGATCTGCTCGCGGAGCAGGGTGACAATGATGAAGCGGCTGAATGGATCGAAAAAGCATGGTCGGCGAGCACGACGGATGAGGAACGCATCGACGCCGATGAACGTCTGTTTTCGATTTTGATGGGCGGGAAGGATGAACCGGCCTCGAAGAGCCAGAAGGCATCGGAGTTCACTTTGCCGAATGCCTTCACCGGAGCCGGTTTTGGCTCGGATGAGCCTGAAAACCCGAATCGCGAAAAATTCCCCGAAGCCGTCGAGGACAAGGCACGCGAGCTGGCGGAGGTCGCGGCAAAGGGAAATGAGGCGCAGCGCTTCCGTGCCTTGTGGTGGGCGGTGCGCACGCATCACACGGATGATGGTTACGCCATCCTGCGCAGCCTCGAATTCGATGCGAAAGGCCGGCCGAAGCCGCTTTCGGTCGCCGTGGAGCAGTTGAAGCTCGACCTGGCCGTGTCGGATGAAAACCTGGTGCTGCAGGAGCGGCAGTTGAAGCGCTTGATCGAGAGCGACGCGGCGGGTCGCGTGCGTCACACGCTGCGTTTGAGCGAGTTGATGCTCGAAAGCGAGCGTCGTGCCACGGCGGAGGTCGGTGGCGCTGGCTGGCGCATGATGGGCACCTCGCCGGTGCCGGGCCTGCTGGCGGCCAAGCTGCTCGAACGAGCGTATCGCGACATGCCGGAGTCCGAGCAGATCCTTTCGGCGTTGACGCAGGTGTACCTGCTGCAACGCCGCACCGATGATGTGCTGGCGCTTTGGAAAGCGGCGGTGAAACGAGCGGAAGGCAGCACCGCGGCGGCGCTGATGGAGCGGCATGCGGACCTGCTGCTGCGTTTGAACCGTCTCGAGGACTTCGTGCAGACGCAGGCGATGATTTTGGAACGCGAGACGGACATCAAACGGCGTCGCGAGATGCTCGGGCGCTGCGTGGACCGCCTGACCTTCTCCGATGCGAATGGCGGCGAGCTCGCACCGAGTGTGGTGAAGGATCGCCTGCAACTCGTGGAGAATGCCTTGCGTGGTCTTTTGCAGCGTCATCCCTTCGACGGCTTCTACCACGAAGCGCTGGCGATGGTGGCGGAGCGGCAGGGTGATCACGCGAAGGCCTTTGCGAGCATGAAGCAAGCGTATTACACCGCACCGGAGACGCCGTTCTCGCTCGACCAGCTTCGCGAGGCGGCGCTGAAGGTGGGAGATCTGAAATCCGCGATCTATTTCCAAAAGCAGATCGCCGCCGCATCTCCGCCGCAGGAGCTTGCGGCGGAATCACGACGTCTCGTGGAGCTGCTGGAGCAGACGTTTCAAATCGACGAGGCAGATCGGGTGCGGCGTCGGCTCGAGAGCCGCTTCTCACAGGATGTGAAGGCGCTCGACGAGCTGGCGAAGCACTATCAAACGACCGGCCAGGACGAGGCCGAGAAGCGTGTGTATGAGCAGGTGGTGAAGGTGCAGTCGTGGGATGGCCGCTCGCTGCTGCGGCTGGCCTTGAAGTGCCTGCGCTTTGCCGACACTGCGGGCGCGGAGAAGCATCTGGAGCAGATTTTGGCGCTGAAGACGAAGACCACGATCACCCGCAGCGGCATGCGTGGACCGCTGCCGCTCTCCGATGGTCGCAAAGGCGGCGGCACGTCACCGGTGAGCGATCTCGCGCCGCTGCTGGATTTTGCGCCGGGCATCGAGCGGCCGGAGATCGAGAAGCTGCGTGCCTTTCTCTCGATGCCACGGCCGGAGTTTGCCGATGTGCCGGAAGATGCCGCGCTGGTGCGTCTGCGTGCCATCGAGGAGCTGTCGAAGCTGAAAAAACAAAGTGGCGGCAAGCCGCTGGAAGCCTGGACGCGGCAGTGGAGCACGGGCGTGCACTCGGATTGGGAAAAACTGTGGGCCTTGTATTACAGCGGCGAAGGCGAGGAGTTCCGCAAGCTGCTGAAAACGACGCTGAAGGCTGATCAAGGCACGCTGGAAGGCCAGTTCTGCCTGCTGTGGATGACTCTACGCAGTCACGGGATGGATGAAGCCATCGCGTGGGCTTCGCCGGGAGCCTTGATGCCAGAGGTGATCGCGGCGCGGGAGCGGCTGGTGCATGCCTGCGTGTCGATGCTGGTCGATGCAGAGGGTTTTCGATTCAGCGAAGAAGAGCTGCGGCAGCTCGGTCGCTCGAAGGTGATGCGCACGGCGGCCAGTTGGGATGTCACAGACAAGCTGAAGGGCAAACAGCGCTACCACGAGGCCCTCGCCCTCGGCGAGGGCCTGCCACGGCAGACGATGGACAAGTCGTCGATCTACTCGCTCTTCCTCGCCCGCATCGCGGAAAGCGCGGAGGATTGGAAACTGGCGCGGCATTATCTTCAAGAGGCGGTGAATGCTCCGCTGCTGCCGGAAGCGTATCGCAGTCGCTTTGATACCTTCCTGTCGAGCTTCTCCTCGCTGCAACGTGTGGCCGGTTCCGATGCCGAGCGGGATGCGATCACAAAACAAGCCTGGCGTCGTTTGCAGCGCTCGACACCGAGTGATCTTACGATCATTCGCGAGGCC
>JBKCXA010000276.1:0-4184 GCA_046316935.1 Prosthecobacter sp. | reverse complement strand
CCGAGCGTGCGCAAATGTGCCAGCGCCGGCGGCAGGGCGCTCGGGCAGGGGCACTCGCTCGCGGTGAGATGCTTTTTCACGTCGTCCAGGCTCTCCGCACGCGCATCGAGCCTCATCAGGCCATGCTCGACCTTCGCGATGGCATGGAGCGATTCGGATTCCCAGGCAGCCATGGCGCTGTTACCGGGCCAGAGAAGCGTCCAGCCAAACAGCACACACGCCGCCGCCGCGACGGCCGTGGGTGCCAGCCAGCGCATTGGCCGCCGGGCAGGCTGATCATAGGCGGCTTTCAAAATGGAGTCCTTCAGACCGGCCATCACTGGCAGGCTTTCAAAGGACTCCGCCACTTCTTCATCCAAGGCGCGGCGCTTCGCCTGCCAGGCGGCCAGCTTGGGGTCGCTGGCGAGCATCGCACGGGCTTGCGGCGACGCATCCTCAGGGCGGAGCGTCGTGGCATCGAGTTCGAGTCTGGCTTCGTCGCGGTTCACGGCGTGAATGAGGCGGGGAGGATGTTTTCTTCGAGTTTCAGGAGGATGCGGCGCAGGTGGTCCTTCGCTCGCGACAGACGTGACATGACGGTGCCGATGGGGATGCCGAGCGATTCGGCGATCTCGCGATACGACAGCTCCTTCAGGTAAAACAGCACCAGCGGTGCCCGGTAGGACGGATCGAGTTGGTCGAGCGCCTTTTGCAGCGTCGCGGAGTCCACACGCGGCGTCGGCTCGTCGTCTTGCTCCACCGGGCTGTGCAGATCGGGCTCAAACTCCACCTGCTCATGCTTCTTCTCCCGGCGGGCGATGCCCAGCCACTCGCGGTAGATCGTCGTGTAAAGCCAGGTCTTCACCTTCGAGGCATCGCGCAGCATGTGGCCCTTCCGTGCCCATTGCAGAAAGGTCTGCTGCACGAGGTCCTGAGCCACCGCCTCACTCCGGCACATGCTGACGGCAAAGCGGAAGAGGCCCTGGTAATGGGCGTCCACGATCTGCTCAAAGCTGGGCGGGGAATCAGACACGCGTCGTGCTATCGGGCGAGCTGCGGGCCATTCAAGGCCGAATTCAAGGGCGAGGTCCATGGTCTGGTTACGATCATTTTCCGTGGGAGTGGCGGCGGCCGTGATTATTCCCTCGCCACACACTTTTTTAGAGCGCCACGGCCAAATCCGGCTTCTATCCCTTCCCTCTTCCTTGATTCATGTCCCAGTCTCCCAAGCACATTCACCTCATCGGCATCTGCGGCACCGCGATGGGGTCCACCGCGGTCGCTTTGAAAGCGCTCGGCCACCACGTCAGCGGCAGCGATGACAAGGTGTATCCCCCGATGAGCGATGTGCTCGCCAATGCCGGCATCCCCGTGCTCGCCGGCTTCAAACCGGAGAATCTGCCGCTCGATGCCGATGTGTATGTCGTGGGCAATGCCATCTCACGCGGCAATCAGGAGCTCGAAACGCTGCTCGAAAAGAAGCTGCCTTACGTCTCGATGGCGGAGATGCTCAAGCAGCAGGTCATCCAGGGCAAACGCAGCTTCGTCGTCAGCGGCACACATGGCAAAACGACCACCACCACGATGCTGGCATGGCTTTTCGAGCACGCGGGCAAGAACCCCGGTTTCATGATCGGCGGCGTGCCGGAGAATTTCGAGTCCGGCGCACGCTTCACGCATTCCGACATCTTCGTCATCGAGGGCGACGAGTATGACACGGCCTACTTCGACAAGCGCAGCAAGTTCCTCCACTACCTGCCGGAGTGCGCCATCGTGAACAACATCGAGTTTGATCACGCCGACATCTTTGAGAACCTCGACGCCATCCTGCTGAGCTTCCAGCGCTTCCTCAACACCGTGCCGCGCAACGGCCTCGTGCTCATCAACGGCGACGATCCGAACTGTCTCACGCTCCGCGCGAAATGCCCCGCGCCGCTCAAAACCGTCGGCCTCGGCCCCACGAACGATTTCCGCATTCAAATCACCGCCGCGAAGCCAGACAGCACCGCCTTCACCCTCAATGGCGAGCCCTTCGAGGTGCCGATGGTGGGCGAGTTCAATGCCCGCAACGCCGCCATGTGCGTCTGCGCCGCCCGTTTCGGCGGATTGAGCGACAACGAGATCCGCGCCGGCCTCTCCAACTTCCTCGGCGTGCGCCGCCGCCAGCAGGAACGCGGTGCCGCGCATGGCATCACCATCATCGACGACTTCGGTCATCACCCCACCGCCATCCGTGAAACGCTGCGCGGCCTGCGCCAGCGCTACACCGGCCGACGCCTGTGGGCCATCTTTGAGCCCCGCTCGAACACCAGCCGCCGCAACGTCCTCCAAAACGAGCTCATCGAAGCCCTCGCCGAAGCCGATGCGAGCGTCATCGCCGCCGTGGCGAACCCCGAGAAAGTCGCAGCGGATCAACGCCTCGACACCGCCAAGGTCGCCGCCGCCGTCACCGCCCGTGGAAAGCCCTGCTGGTTCGAGCCAAGCACCGATGCCATCGTCCAGCGCCTCAAATCCGAAGCCCGCCCAGGCGATGTCATCATCGTCTTCAGCAACGGCGGCTTCGACGGCATCCACGACAAGCTGCTGCACGCGCTCTGAGTTCGTAGTTCGGGCTTCAGCCCGTGCTTGGGATTCAAAAACGGGCTGAAGCCCGAACTACATACTCGCTCAGCCGGGCGAACCGTCATTTGATCACAACGGCGGCGATGATGCCAATCAGAAGGATGATCAGGATCGCCAACAACACCATCGCCGCGATGGAAGTCTTCCGCTTCACATGCGGCGTGACTTCAATGATGCGGTGATACTCCGGCGTCATCACAAACTGGCCCTGCTTCCCGCAAACCTTCACCAGGATGTAGGCATTGATCAGCGTGCCGAGCGGAAAGCCGAGCAGACCGATGCAGGAAATGATGATCGTCGGAATGCGTGCCCAGGCCCTCAAACGACGAAGCCCGTATGCGATGAATCCCTGGCCGATTCCGACCACCAAAAAGAAAATTCCCCCGACGATCTGAGCGGTGTCATTCTTCTTCAAACCTTCCACAATGGAGAATACTCCGGCGAGAGGCAAAAATAGTGCGCCGAGAAAATACAACGCCCCCACGGACTTGATCGTGGCCTCCGTGTTGATGTGCTCACGGCGGATTGCCTCATCGCTGGTCGAGGATTGAAGGACTTGGGACTGGGGCGCGGCGTAGGGATTCTGTTCCATCTGGGTACTAACCCGGTAGTCTTCCGCCACGGCAAGCAGAAACTCACCGCAATCCCAGCAGCGTCAGACTATCGCGATGGATCATGGCCTCGATCTGGTCGGTTTGCAGTCGCGGGAGCTTCGTGCCTTCCAGCATGTCATTGAGGCCACGAAGGCCGGCGATGGA
Organism: Prosthecobacter sp.; assembly: GCA_046316935.1. GTDB lineage: Bacteria > Verrucomicrobiota > Verrucomicrobiia > Verrucomicrobiales > Verrucomicrobiaceae > Prosthecobacter. The sequence goes on along the minus strand of JBKCXA010000276.1, from coordinate 825 downwards.
CGCGTTCACCGTCGTGAAGGGGAAGTCGGTGCCGAAAAGCAGTTTGTGCCACACACCGTATTCCTGCGCCAGCATGAGGCTGTTGTAGAGCTGCCACGGGCGGTAATGCAGGGCGCTCACATCCGCGAAGACGTTTTCATGCTTGCGGATGGTCACGAGGCACTCGCCCTCATACGGATGGCCCAGGTGGGCGAGGATGATCTTCACGCCCGGATGCTTCAAAGCGACCGGCTCGATCAAACGCGGCAGCGTGAAGGCCAGCGGAGCTTGCGCGATGAAGGTCGTGCCGGTGTGCAGCAGGACCGGCAGGCCTTTTTTCTCCGCGTAGCACCACAGCGGCTCCAGTTTCTCATCATCCGGGCTGAAGCCCGCATACATCGGCAGCAGCTTGATGCCGCGCAGGCCCAGCTCCTCATGCCCGGCCTGCATCTCACGCTCCCAGCCATGCTGCGTGGGATCGACCGAGAGAAAGCCTGTCATCCGTGCCGGATCACGCGCCACATGCGCCGCCACCGTGCGATCATCCACCCACAAGCCGCTGAGCCTTGCCTTGCCACCAAACACAATCGTGTGCGTGTCCTCCGGCGCCGTGGCACGATAGGCCTCATACGTCGCCGAGTAGTCCACCACCTGCCCCGGTCTCGCCCGCCCGGCCTGACGGATGAAATCCTCCGTGAAATCCGCGGGAAAATTCCAGGCGTGAGAGTGGACGTCGATGATCATAAAGCTGTGGTCATCAAACGCCTCGCCAGCCAAGGTTCTCCCGCCATAATTTGATTCCCCCAACCGTTCCCGAGCCGTGGCCCGACTTCTCACCTCTTACCT
>JBKCXA010000275.1:0-4214 GCA_046316935.1 Prosthecobacter sp. | reverse complement strand
ACTCGGTGCCGACGACGATGAGGGTCTTGTCGAGGAGCTTCTTGTCCTTCAGATCGCGGATCAGCGCGGCCAAAGCGGTATCGAGTTCTTGAATGAGCAGGTGCTGGTTTTTGAAGCCTTCATTGTGAATGTCCCAGCCGGTGCCGTTCATGAAATTGAGATTGTGGGACACTTCAATAAAACGCACTCCGGCCTGGACGAGGCGGCGGGAGAGCAGGCAGCGCTGGCCGAACTCACCGCCATACTCATTGCGCAGCGAGGCCGGCTCCTCCTTGAGGTTAAAGTGCTTCATGAAGCCAGGCCCCGCGAGTCGCAGTGCTTCTTCCTGCGCCATTTGATAGTCCGCCGCCGCGCTGCTCTTCAACGCACGGGCCATGAGCGGCTTCAGCAGTTCCTGTCGCGTGGCCGCACGGTCATTATCGACAAAGTCGGGACGCGTGAAGCCCGCAGGGCCGGTTTCGGTATCCGTGAGATACACATAACCCGCCTTCGCACCGAGGAAGCCGGGGCCACGGCTGACATTCGGATAACCGATCAGGATATAAGCCGGCACATTCTTGTCCGCCGCGCCGCGCTCATGGGCGATGATCGAGCCCACGCTCGGGTAGGTGACATTGCCTGAGATCATGCGGCCGGTGTGAACGATGTTCGTTGCAAAGGCGTGCTCGTCGATGACGTGATGGTTCACGGTGCGCATCACCGTCACATGCTCCATGAGCTTGGCCGTCTTGCCGAGATGCTCGCTGAGGCGCACGCCGGGCACGCTGGTCTCGACGGAATTGTAGAGCGAGCCGGGCTTGGAGGGCTTGCTGAGGTTCTCGCCGAGGTTTTTGGGGTCAAACGTGTCGATCTGCCCCATGCCGCCACCGAGCCAGATGAAGATGCAATGCTCCGCCTTGCCTTTGGGCGTGTGAACAGGCGTGGCGCTGTTCGCCAGCAACGGCGAGGCACCGAAAGCAGCAGCGGAGGAGAGGAAGGAGCGGCGGTTCATGGCGTTCATCACCCTATGAAACGCCATGTGAAGGCGTTTTTCACATCGCCGGGCACCTCACTTTCGTGGGGGATGCCAAGAATCCCGGGTCTCGCGCCGTAGGTTTGCGGTCATGTTCCCTCGTCTTTTTTGCCTCATCGCCCTGTTTTCCGTCTCCGCGCTGGCCCAGCAGGTAACGCTACCGTTGCCGCGTCTGCTCACGATCATGCCGATGGGCGGCCAGGCAGGCCAGAGTGTGGAAGTCGCGATCACGGGAGAAAACATCGAGGATGTGACCGAGCTGACCTTCTCCTCGCCAAAGATCACCGCGAAGCCGGTCGCGGGTGCCACGAACAAGTTTACGGTGAGCATCGCGGCGGATACGCCGGTGGGCGTTTATGATGCGCGGGTGATGTCCCGGCTAGGGGTGTCCTCGACGCGGGCGTTTTCGGTGAACAAACTGACGGAGCTGGTGCGCACGAAGGCGAACAACACGCTCGAAACGGCGCTGCCGTTGCCGCTTGGCACGATCTGCAACGCGACGATGACGACGCGCGCGGTGGATTTTTACTCCTTCCAGGGCGTGAAGGATCAGGCGGTGGCGATTGATTGTGCGGCGGTCGGGATCGACTCGCGACTCACACCGGTGCTCATCCTCGCGGATGGCAAGGGTGCGGACCTTAAAGTAAACCGCACGGGCGGCATGATCGACTTCACACCGCCTGCGGATGGCACCTACATCATCAAGGTGAGCGACCTGACCTACCAGGGCGGCGAGCGGCATTTTTATCGACTCGCTTTGCAAAAAGGCCCCGCAGAGCCACAGCCACAGACGCAAACGGTGAGCGCCATGTCGTGGCCGCCTGAGGGACTCGCCGCAGTTGCACCTGCGAAGGAAATCGAGCCGCAAAACAAGATCACACTGCCCTGTGACATCGCGGGTGCGTTTTTCCCCGCCGCGGATGTCGATACCTATGAGTTTACCGCGAAAAAAGGCGAGACGTGGTGGGTGGAGGTCGCGAGTGAGCGCCTTGGGCTCAACACGGATCCGTTCGTGCTCGTGCAGCAGGTGAAGGACGGCAAGTTCACCGATGTGGCTGAGCTGTATGACATCGCGCCGCCGATGAAGGTGACGAGCAACGGCTACAGCTACGACGGCCCGCCTTACGATGCCGGTTCGCCGGACGTGCTTGGCAAATTCGAGGTCAAAGAAGACGGCACGTATCGTCTTCAGGTGCGCGATCTGTTTGGAGGCACTCGCAGCGATCCGCACAACGTGTATCGCCTGCTCGTGCGACAGGCCGCGCCGGACTTCTCGCTCGCCGCGTGGGCGGTGCACATGACGCTGCGCAATGGCGACCGTGCCTCGCTTTCGAAGCCGATGGCGCTGCGTCAGGGCGATTCGCGTGCGTTTGAGGTCGTCGTGCAGCGTCGTGATGGCTTCGATGGCGAGATCGAAATCGCGATGGAAGGCCTGCCGCAGGGAGTCAGCGCCGCTGGTTTGAAAATCGGCAAGGGCAAAACCTACGGTCACCTCATTCTCACTGCCGATGAAAAAGCGCCGCGAGGTTTCTCGCTCGCCAAAATCAACGGGAAGGCCGTCATCGGTGGCAAGGAGGTCGTGCGTCCGGTGCGGCTCGCGAGCATGGAATGGCCGGTGAAGGACGCGAAGGGCGAAATTCCCGCGCCGCGGCTCATGGCGGACATTCCCGTCTCCGTGACGGATTCCGAGCAGGCACCGCTTTCGATCACGCTGGCTGAAAACAAGGTCTTCGAGGCCAAAGCGGGCGAGACGCTGAAAATCCCGCTCAAGCTCGCCTGGCGCAACGAATTCAACGGCACGTCCATCAAAGTGAAAGCCTACGGCGAAGGCTTCAGCGCCATCAAGGAGTTCGACATCCCGCTGAAGGCCGCCACGCATGAGTTGGTGTTGAATCTGGCCGAATTGAAGATCGCGCCGGGCGATTACACCTTCGCCCTGCAAAGCCTCGGCATCTGCAAATACCGCTACAACCCCGCCGCCGTGCCTTTGGCCGAAGCCGAGCAAAAGAAAGCGGCTCAAGAACTCTCCGCCGTGGCGGCTGATCCTGTAAAGAAAAAGCAGGCTGAGGCAGCCATGACCGCAGCCACCAACAAGATGAAGACGGTGACTACCGCCGCGAACCCAACGGACACCGTGGATATCCTCATATCACAGCCCATCCGCGTGAGCGTGAAAGCCGCCGCGCCGACCACCGCGGCGAAGTGAGAAAGGCTTTTCAAGGAACCACATGCGTTGACGAACGTTTCCCACCAGGACGTGCCTTCAGCCATGCTTCGATCAGGTCCCATTTATTCCTTTCCCTGCTTTCGGCGTCCAACGGTCGCATCCCCAGCAGGCATTCAACTGGTAACCGACGCTGGCACTCCCTCGTTGACCGGCCACGCCTGTGATCAAAACAAAAGCGGCGGGTTTCCCAGCCGCTTTCTTTTTGATCTCAAACAGCTCACAGCCGCTTGGTTTTCACCCAGTCGATGATCTTGCGGTCATCGCCATCGGCAGCCCAGGTAACCCGCAGGAAGTCGGCGGGATGGAGCTGGTGCTCGCGGAAGAAGCCGCGGTCGCCACCGCATCCATACATCGTGTCCGGGTCCATCTCGCCGCGGAGCTTGGCCTTCGCTTTGACGATGAGGCGTGGCAGCCAAGGGATGCCATCCACGGCGGCGGGCTTCGGCGGCAGTTCGGAGGGCGGAATGGTCTTGCCGGTGAATTTGCCGTCCATCACAACCTTGAAGTAGTCGCGGCGCACGGCAGCGATGAGCAGGGCTGTCTCGAATGTGGGGCCTTCGGCACCGTAGCGGCAGTGGTCATCGACGAAATCGAAGAACTCCTGCGTCGTATGGCCGATGGCGGACAGGAAAGCCTTGTCGGCCTCCGTGAACCATTTTTCGGCCTTCGTATCTCCGGCCCGGTGTAGCTGTGCGCAGCGCTCAAAGAGCCCGCGGAAGGTCGTGTCCCAGTTTTGATCGTTCATGATGTGGCGGGTGTTTTGGAGACAAATTGAACTCAGAAGGCGTTCGCCAGCGCCTGGTCGAGGTCGGCGAGGATGTCGTCAATGTGCTCGATGCCGATGCTGAGGCGCACCAGGTCCGGCGTGATGCCGCCGGCAGCCTGTGCTTCCTCGCTGAGCTGGCTGTGCGTGGTGCTGGCGCTGTGAATGGCGAGCGATTTGGCGTCGCCGACGTTCGCGAGGTGGCTGAAGAG
>JBKCXA010000274.1:0-4538 GCA_046316935.1 Prosthecobacter sp. | reverse complement strand
GATCCAGGCGAGTCCGGTCTTGGCTCCCGGCGGATGGTAGTAGCGGCGGCCGAGGTAGACGCCGTCCACCTCGGTCATACGGCCGCCGGAGGGATGGCTGGCGCGGGTGAGCACGGGCTTGCCATTGTAGGTCTGCGTGAGGCTTGGCACGGAGGGCGCATTGCACGAGACGAGGGTGGTCACGGCGAGGATCGCAAGCAGGGTGGCTTTCATGGTTGTGTGTGTTTTGGGGTTGGTTGGGTTTGATTGAGCGCAGTGGTTGGTCGCGCTCATTGGGTGCTACCCCGTGGCCGGTTTGACCCCTCCAAGTTTTTTCATGGAGATCGTGAGCGTGGTTATTGAACCTCTTCAAAAAACCATTCGCTTGCCTCCATTCGTTTGCCAGCAACACGAACTGGCAAGCGAATGGGGGCAAGCGAATCAGATGATCCCGCGGTGCCAGATAAGGTTTTGCCACCGGGTTTCGCGAGGGCACGAAAAAGGGCCAAGCAGGCTTGCTTGACCCTTGATTGATATCTCGAGGCCTTTCCCTGCCTCAATCGCGGCGGAAGTGCCGTATCATGCCGATCATGACGCCTTGGATGAGCAGCTCCTGGGCGGGAAGAAGATCGGGATAACGCTCGTTTTCGGCCTTCAGATACGGTTTGCCGTTGCTGATGAGGTAGCGCTTCAACGTGGTCTCGCCGTCGATGAGGGCGGCGACGATGTCTTTCTCACGCGGTTCCTTGATTTCGAGGATGACGAGATCGCCGCTGCAGATGTGCGCCTCGATCATCGAGTCACCGCGGACCTTGAGGGCGAAGCTTTTGGAGGCTCGCGGGATGCCGAGGGTGTTGATGTCCACGGAAATGCAGCCTTCAGCATGCTGCGCGGCATCGCTGGGCATGCCGGCGGGGATGGTGCCGAAGACGGGGATGTCCACGATCTCGGCGCGGTCGAGGTCCTCGGGGAAGACGACGGCTCGGGCCATGTTGGGATGGCGGCGGATGGCACCTTTCTTTTCCAGGGCACGAAGGTGGCTCATCGCGGCGGTTTGACTGGAGAAGCCGAAGTGGCGCTGGATGTCACGCGTGGAGGGCATGACGCCGTTGGCGCGTTGATAACCGCGGAGGTAGTCGAGCAACTCCTGCTGACGTGAAGTAAGCTGGGCAGAGCTGGCGGAGAGGAGAGGGTTCATGACCTGCGGGCGTTTGTGTTCGCTCGAACAATCGCGGCCAACAGGAAATGAGCAAGGGGTTTTCCTCCTCACAAAATGCGGGCATGGTGGCGTGATGAAGATCTGCCTCACGCTGCTCTGCCTGCTCGCCTTTTGCCCTCTCCTGCGCTCGCAGGAGGCCTCGCCGCTCACGCCTGCGCCGGTGGAGAAAGTGGGCGAGTTGCCGCCGCTGACGAAGGCGCTCAATGAGAAGGCCGCGGTGGCTTTTTCGAAGGGCGACTGGGCCTCGGCTCGCAAGGCCTACAACGAGATGATCGAGATGGACCCGAAGAACGCCCTTGTGTGGGCGAATCTCGGCGCGGTGGAGCAGCAGGCGGGCGATGCGAAGAAGGCGCTGGAGTGCTTTGAGAAGTCGGTGGAGCACAACGCGGCGCTGGCACAGTCGTGGGTGGCGCTCGGTTTGCTGCGACTCGATGCGGGGGATACTTACATGGCGATGTCGGCCTTCTCGCGTGCCATTCACGAGGATCCCGAGGACCCGCGGGCGCATAACTACCTCGCCATCGCGGCGAAAAACCTCGGCTGGGCCGATGCGGCAGAGGCGGAATTGCAGAAGGCGCTCGAATTGAAGCCGGACTACGGCATCGCGCATTTCAACCTCGCTTTGATGATGATGGAGCAGCGTCCACCGGCCGTCGAACTGGCGAAGCGGCACTACGAAAAGGCGCTCTCGCTCGGCGTGGCGAAGGATGAGGTGCTTGAGCGGAGGCTGAAGGAGTGATGCGGGACTGGAATCTCCAGCGTGAGCTCGACGATCTGCGTGCGCAGGGGCTCTGGCGTGAGCTGCGGCCGCTCGATGAGGTGGAAGGCGTGGTCGTGCGACGCGATGGACGCGAGTTGGTCAACTTTTCGTCTAACGACTATCTCGGCCTCGCGGGCTCGGAGGTGCTGCGTGAAGCGCTCGCGGAAGGCGTGGCGAGATATGGCGGCGGCTCCGGTGCCTCGCGTTTGGTTTGCGGCACGCATCGTGTGCATGCCGATCTCGAAGAGGCGCTGGCGGCATTTAAGCAAAAGGAGGCGGCGCTTTGCTTCAGCAGCGGCTTCGCCGTGGCGCTCGGCACCATCCCGGCGCTCGTGGGGAGCGGTGACACGCTCATTCTCGACAAACTTTGCCATGCGAGCCTCGTGGATGCCGCCCGCCTGAGCGGCGCGACGATCCGCGTCTTCCCGCACAACCATCTCGACAAGCTCTCGCGCCTTCTCGAGACCGCCACGGGCCGCGTTTTGATCGTCACCGAGTCTATTTTCAGCATGGATGGCGATGCTGCGGCCTTGCGGGAGATCGTGGAGCTGAAGGAAAAGCACGGCGCCTGGCTGCTACTCGATGAAGCGCATGCGGTGGGCGTGCTCGGGCCGCAAGGCAGGGGACTCGCGGCGGCGCTGGGGCTCGAAAATCGCATCGAGCTGCACATGGGCACACTGAGCAAAGCGCTCGGCCTCAGCGGCGGCTACCTTGCCGCATCACGGCAGGTGATCGATGTGCTCATCAATCGAGCCCGCAGCTTCATTTACTCCACCGCACCACCTCCATGCCTCGCTCACGCGGCCGGTGAGATGCTGAAAGTCATCGCAGGCGAAGAAGGTGAAAAACGGCGTCAAAGGCTTCGCGGGCATGTGGAGACCTTGCGGAGGCATTTGGGGGCTCCGGAGCACCCGGCGGCCATTTTGCCCGTGATCCTCGGCGGCGAGTCGGAGGCCCTGCAGGCATCAAAAAGCCTCCTTGAGGCCGGTTTTCTCGTCCCGGCGATCCGCTACCCCACGGTGGCACGAGGGCAGGCGAGGCTGCGTATCACGCTCAGCGCGGGGCATTCGGACGAGCAAATTTTGAACTTTGGGGCCGATTTGAACCCCCATGTTTCAAAAAAATCATAAAACTGCCTCATTCTGGCACGGGGGCTGCTCAGTGGATGGAGTCAGTCTGCCTGCCGGCAGGCGGCAACCTCAACACCAACAAAACTAAACTCGACCAACAAAATGAAGCTCAATCGCATCAACTCGATCATGGCCAAGTCGGTGGCGACCCTCGCCGCCTGCGCCGCCCTGAACGCCACGGCAGGCACCGCTCCTGCTCCCAAGAACCCCGCTCCTGTCGCTCCTGAGCCCACGTCTCTCTTCGACAGCATCGGTGCCACGCTGGACCTCGGTTTCGACTCCCGCTACTACTTCCGCGGCCTCTGGTTCGCTGACAACATCGTCACCACCGCCCTCAACATCTCTGTCCCGATCACGGACAAGCTGACTTGGGGCGTGGGCGCTGCCTACATCTCCACCTTCGACACGCCGTTCGTGCCTGCCGCCAATGCCGGTGCCTTCGGTGACAAAGGATTCGACTACTCGGAGCTCGACCTGATCACCTCCCTTAACTACAACGCTGGCTGGGCCAAGTTCGGCGTGCAGTATCAATACTACTACTACCCGGATTCATACGCCGGCTCCTCCCCCTATGGCATCGGTGCGACTGGTTTCCCCAGCTACGGACCGAATGTTGGCAATGACCCTGAGTTCGGCATCAACGGTGCCCATGAACTCGGCCTCACCGCCACCATCCCGCTCGGCGCTGCCAACATCTACCTGGGCTACTACTACGACTTCCAAGTCGGTGGTTCCTACTTCCAGGCTGGTGCTGACTACACCTTCGCGGTCACCGACTGGTTGAGCATCGTTCCCTCCCTCCAGGCTGGCTACGGCATTGATTACTACACCGGTCATCAGTCCACCGTCCTTACCCACCTGAACGGTCAGGCCCCCTTCAACGCCAACACCTCCGGCTTCACGCACCTTCTGGTGCAGGTGGCCGCTCCGGTGAAGCTCACCAAGAGCGCCACCTTCACGCCCTATGTGGCTTGGAATCACGGCCTCGACCTTCGCTCCTCGCTCAATCTGACCGAGCATAACGAGGTTTACTGGGGGGCCAGGCTCAGCATCGCCTTCTAATTTAGTCGCGGGACTGGTTCTCCCGCTTCGTCTCTGATCAAAAATGGTTGGGAAGCTCCCGGTCTGTTCGCAGACCGGGAGCTTTTCTTTTGCCGTGGCGTGACGTGCTCGCTAGCCTCGCGGTCCTCATGGCAGATCAAACTTCCCTCAACTGGAACTCGCACAACGTAACCCGCGGCTGGCAGCGCGGCATCACGGCCTTCTTTTGGGGCCTCGGCTTTAAAGAAGAGGACTTCAACAAGGCGCAGGTCGGCATCGGGACGCCGCTGCTCGATGGAAACATCTGCAACGTGCATGCGCACGAGCTCGCGAAGCTCCTCGCCCAAGGCTGTGCGGAGGCGGGCATGGTCGGCTTTCCGTTTGGCGTGTCGCCAGCGAGCGACAACAT
>JBKCXA010000273.1:0-7090 GCA_046316935.1 Prosthecobacter sp. | reverse complement strand
GACTTCGTGAGGTAGCCGCGGGCACCGGCGCTGACGGCGCGGTAGATGTCCTCCTCGCCATCGAGGATGGTGAGCATGAGCACGCGGGCCTCCGGGAACTCGTTGCGGATGATCGACATCGTCTGCACGCCGTTTTGATCCGGCAGGTCGTAATCCATGAGCACCACATCCGGCCGGTGCAGTCGGTATTGCTCGATGGCCTTCGTCCCAGTGCCGGCCTCCGCCACGACGGCCATGTCCTTTTCCGCGTTGATCGGCACGGAGAGCCCCAGCCGGGTGGCAAAGTGATCATCGACGATCAGGACGCGGATTTTTTTGTTCGTGCTCATGAGGAGATGGATGCCGGAAGGACGCGGCTGGGATTGATTTGGATTTCCAGGTGAACGCGGGTGCCGTGATCAGTCTGGCTTTCGATGCGGAGCTGGCCGCCGAGCTTCTCCGCCCGTTCACGCATGCCGCTGAGGCCAAAATGCCCCGGCTCGGCGCTCACCGCCTCCAGATCAAAGCCACGGCCATCATCGCGAATTTCGAGGCTGATGCGCTCCGGGGCGTAGTCGAGCCTCAACTCGATGTTTTTGGCATGCGAATGCTTCCCGGCATTCGCCACAGCCTCCTGCGCCAGGCGTAGCAAACTGGTCTCCATCGTGCCGGCCAGCCGGAAAGGCGTCCCGTTCACCGACACGCAAAACGCCGCACCGGCAGCCGTGGCGAGCGGTTTGAGCAGTTCCTCCAGCGCCGCTGGCAGGCCACGCTGCTCCAGCGCCACGCTGCGCAGCTCGCGAATCGTCGAACGTGAATCCTCACGAGCACGACGCAGCAGACGACGGGCGAGATCGAGCGTCTCCGAGGCATCGTGATTGCCGCCATTGAGTTTTTTGAAGGTGCTGTCGAGCAGCATGTTCACGCCCACCAGCTCCTGCTCCAGCGTGTCATGCAGATCGCGGGCGATGCGCTGCCGCTCCTCCAGCGTGGCATGCTGCTGCGCCTGCTGGCGGATCATGCGTGACTGCCTCGCCACGATGAATTGCAGCGCCAGAGCCCAGGCGGCGATCAAAACCGCCACCACGCCCAGGCCACCCAGCACCCACAGCGCATGCCGTTCGTTCCACCACGGCGGCCGGGCGATCACCGCGATGTCTGACGGTTCACGAAGCAGGATGCGAAAGCCCGTCGCGTTGCGTGGAATCACCAGCGGTCGGTCGGTGACGAGCTCGCAGATGCCGGTGAGGCGGAGTTTCGTTCCCGGCTCAAACTCCTCCGCAGGCACCGCTGGATAGCTCAGCAAGGCATCGAACACATGACCTCCCGCCCGGCAGATCAACGTGCTCGCCTCGCGACCTCGGTTTAGCTCCAAAAACTCCGCCTCCAGCAGCACCAGTTCGCACTGCTCGGCGCTGTTGCGCTGGGCGGCGGCATCAAAGGTCACCGGCACCAGCTTGGCGCCCGCGCCGGCCTTCTTCACATCCACCGCACTGAGGCTCGGACGAAACGGCGTGACCACCGGATAGCCCTCCGCCTCCACCTCATCACCACGCTGAATGCCCACCGACTGCGCCGTCTGCACAAACATGCTTCCACCCGCATCCCGCACATACAGCCCGCGGCCTTCGACGATGTGCGTCGCCTGTCCTCGCACCCGCACCCGTTCCCGCAGCGGTGAATTCACTCGCAGCAGGCCGTTCACCGGCACCGTGGGCACCTGCGCGGCCGTTTTTGCCTCCTCGATGATTTCAAACGCATCCAGCCCGTGCACAAACAGCAGCCGCCCCGACATCTGCCGCTGGTCATTGAAATGCGTGCCCGCCACCCCACGCACCTTCACGCGACGTTCGAGGAGCTGCCAGGGCAGCTTCGAGAGCGGCTCACGCTGCGGCATCAGCGCACGCACCTGCCAGCCATCGATCTGCAAATCGACCACGAGGCTCTGATCCACAAACGACGTGCCCTTCACCACCGCCGTCACCTCCACTGGATGACAGTCCAAAGCAGGCAGGAAGAGCTCCTCGGCGCTGACTGGTCGATACACGGGCAGAGTGCCTGCCCCGTGCTCCTCAATCGCATGCGGAATCACCACCGGGAGGAATTCACCCTCGCTCACCTCACCGGTGACGAGCAGCCTGGCACCCTGCGCAAAGGGCTTTGCAGGCCGTTTGTCCTCCGGCACGCCCACGCAGACGCCGCTCGTGCCATCGTGCAGAAAGAGCACGCCCCAGTCCGGGTGATAAAAAATCGCCACCGCATCGATTCTCGCCGGTGGATGCTCTCGCGCCTTCTCCACCGGCAGCTCACGGATGGCCTGGATCGAACCAATCGGCTCCGCGCCCATCAAGCGAAGGGTGAGGCAGAGCAAAACGAGGAGGCGGCATGCCAGCATGAGGCTGGATACTACTCACACGCCTCGACGGAAACGAGTTCTTCATGTGACTAAATACAGTCCGCCTCCTCACCGGCATCCGCGCAGCTTTCACATGGACATTCGCCACGGATCATGTTGCGATCCGGCATGCTCCGCCGCGTCATTTTCCTCCTCATAGCCCTCGTTCTAGCCACCGCCATCTGGTGGCTCTTCCTGCGCTCGCCCGAGCGGCAGATCCTCGCCGCGCAAGAAACCTTCATCGAGGCCCTGGAGGAGCACGATTGGGAAACCGTCAGCCTCATGCTCGCGCCCGACTTTGCCGGCCCGCAGGGACTGAATGCCCAAAGCGTGATGCCGGAGCTTCAAAAAGCCCTCGGGGGTTTTGCCACGCTCGACATCGAAGCTGCGGAACCCAAAGTCCAGGCCGCGCCAAAGCTCGGCCTCACCACCCAGCGCATCAAAGTCATCGGCCTCGGCAATGCCTTCGCCATCGCCGTGCGTGAGCGGGCCAATCAGCTCCAGACACCCTGGCTGCTCCACTGGCGGAAAACAGGTTTCTGGCCCTGGGAATGGGAACTCACCCAGGTTCACAACGACTCCCTCTGAACCAATCATCATTCGTCATTCGTCATTCCTGATGTCTCCCAAGCCCTGGCTCCTCCTCCTTTCCGTGTTCGCCATCGCGACCTGCGGACTGGTGTATGAACTGATCGCAGGCACGCTCGCCAGTTACCTGCTCGGCGATTCGGTGACGCAGTTTTCCACGGTCATCGGCGTGTATCTGTTTGCCATGGGCGTGGGCTCGTGGTTCTCCCGCTTCTTCACCGGGAACCTCATCGCCACCTTCATCCGCGTGGAATTCATGATCGCCCTGCTCGGCGGATGCTCCGCAGCGCTGCTCTTCCTGCTCTTTGGCTGGAGCGTGTCCTTCCGCATCCCGCTCTACAGCATCGTTTTTCTCATCGGGGCGCTCGTGGGATTGGAGATCCCCTTGCTCCTTCGCGTGCTGGAGGGTCGTTTTGCTTTCAAAGACCTCGTCTCGAATGTTTTCAGCTTCGATTACATCGGTGCCCTGCTGGCCTCGCTGCTCTTCCCGCTCGTCTTGATGCCGTATTTGGGCCTCGTGAGGTCAGCGTTTCTCTTTGGACTCATCAATGCCGCCGTCGGCCTGCTGGCGCTGCGCATGCTGCGGCATGAACTGCCTCAGAAAACCGGCCTCTGGCTCACCGGGGGCCTCGTTTCGGCCATTTTGATCGTCGGCATGCTCTCCGGCGAGAAAATCACCCGCTGGGGAGAAGTCGCCGCCTTTCCCGATCCCGTCATCTACGCCGAATCCACGCCCTACCAGCGCATCGTGCTCACCGCGTCGAAGCACGAGCTGCGACTCTACCTCAACAGCAATCTCCAGTTCAGCACGAAGGACGAATACCGCTACCACTAGGCCCTCGTGCACCCCGGCCTCTCGCGACTGCCAAACGCCAAAAACGTCCTCATCCTCGGCGGAGGCGATGGCCTGGCCGCTCGTGAGGTGCTGCGCTACCCGCGCATTGAAAACGTCACGCTCGTCGATCTCGATCCCGCCATGACGCAGCTCTTTGCCACCAACGAACTGCTCACCCCGCACAATCAAAACGCCCTCACCAGTCCCCGCGTGAAGGTCGAGAACGCCGACGCCTTCATCTGGCTCGGCGAGCCTCGCGGCCCCTTCGATTTCGTCATCATCGACTTCCCCGATCCATCGAACTTTTCTCTCGGCAAGCTCTACAGCACTACCTTCTACCAGCGCCTCCGCCGCAGCCTGAGCGCCGAGGCCGCCATCGTCGTGCAAAGCACCTCGCCGTATGTCGCGAGGAAATCCTTCTGGTGCGTCGATGCGACTCTGCGAGCCACCGGCCTGCACACCGAGCCTTACCACACCTTCGTGCCCAGCTTTGGCGAATGGGGCTTCATCCTCGCCTCCAAGAAGCCTCTCAGCGCCCCCGCCGACCTCCCCGAAGGCCTGCGCTTCATCAACGAAGAAACTCTCGCCCAGCTCCCCCGCTTCCCGCCGGACATGGCCCGCCTCACCACCGAGACCAACCACCTCAGCAACCAGGCCCTCGTCCGCTACTTCGAGGAAGAATGGGCGCCATGAGGCAGGTGCATTCTCAGGCCCGTGCCAGCCGCAGCAGCTCCCGCAGGCGCTCCACCGAGGTGGCGGTGGTCTTCGCAACAAAGCCCCGTGCATGCGCAAAGTGCACATCAGGCTCGCTCTCGATGCGCGTGAAATCATAGCGCGGATCGTCGTCATGCCGTGACAGGCCGTAACCGCTGCTGCGACGGTCAGGGTAGATCAAAGCTGCGGTCACATCTCCCTTCCCCGCTTCCTCGACATGGCGGGCGAGGGCCGAGGATGCGTCGTCCACGCCATCAGCGCCGCGCGGCAGGAATAGCACCTCATGATCCCCCAGGCTCCACGTTTCCACATGACGGGCGACGTAGTCGATGCGTGCCCGCAGGTCTCTCACATAGGCCAGCAGATCCTCGCCGATGTAGCGCAGCATCTCCCACAAAGGCTCACCGGGCTCCAGCCGCGAGGCCTTGGCAAAGCGGCGCAGCAGCGTGACATCCACCGGCGAGGTGAGTCGGCCCACCACCTCGCGATCCACGCCGAGCCACTTCGCGGTCGCATTCGGTCCGCGGCTGTCAAACCATTCCGCAGGCTCCAGCCAGTCGCAGAACTGCCTCGCATCCTCATAGATGCCCAGATGCTGCATGACGAGGCTCAGGGCGCAGATGGGCGGATGATCCGCAGGAAACTGGTGGTGGTCAAAAGTCCCACGCTCCGACGAGTGCTCGCCGCCGACATCCACCACCGCGATCCCCGGATCGCTCAGATCCGCGGCCGTCGGCTCCCGCCGCACGACAGGCACGCGATGCACCGCGATGAGCAGGCTGCAGGCGAGCATCTCGTCCTTATGCGCCCCGCCGGGATGCGTGAGGATGAGCGAGAAGGCGGGTGAGTCAGAGGCGGATGGGGTGGTCATGCGGAGGTCCGCCATCGGCAGAAACCCGCAGCCCGCAAGAAACCATGATGAGGAAACACCCATGCGAAGCGGCCATTGGCCCGTTTCTTCATTTGCACAGCCATCCCGCCCTCTCATGGTGCGCTGACACATGGCCAGCATCACGAACGAAAAACTCCTCGCCCACACCCAGTGGCTCGATGGTGATACAAAAACAGGACGCAAACTCAACGAGACAGGCATGAACCTCGCCGGCGCGGTCCTGAATGATCTGAACCTGTCCAAAGCCCAGTTCGTGGGCACCACCATGACCAAGGCCAATCTGGCCGGCACCAACCTCAGCGAGGCGGATTTCAGCGGAGCCAATCTCGACAGCGTAAATCTGTCCGGTGCCAATCTCCATCTCGCCGATCTCGGCGGCGTCTCCCTGCGCAATGCCAACCTCACCGGGGCAAATTTTCGCGGTGCGGACCTCTCTGGCGCCAATCTCGAAGGATCAAACCTCACCAATGCCGACTTCACCGAGGCCGACCTCATCGCCGCCAATCTCAAGCGCACCATCCAGACCGGCCTGATCCTCGCCGGAGCCAAACTCGCCGACACCCAGGGCCTCGAAGGTTGAACACGGCCAGATACCATGGATGCGTTTGATGACGCGGGCGAAACGTGCGGCGCTCATGCCGGCCGATCTGGCGAGCGAGGAAGGACTCACCGCCTCGTAAACGAACGCTCCAGATGCCGATGAGACCGGACACCTGCCCTTGGCATCACGCACCGGGATCTTGCTCGTCAGGCCCCACACGGGCACATGCGGTTTCCGCCAAAACATCTCCCCCCAATGGGCGGCTTCCCATTGCGCAAAACCTGCGCGTCCTACCCGGTCGGGATGCGCCCAAAATCGCCCGGGCACACCTCGCTCGGCCGCTTGCCGATCATCTGCGCCTTCCCGGCGATACCGTGCCGCTCGACGAGCGACTGGTTCACGACCACATAACGCCCGAGGGCGTCTTTGATGATAAAGGCTGTGTCGTGCATCAAATCGGCCACCTGCTCGATGAACTGCGTATCGATTAACAGGCGCCCTGTGGCGAGAGGATGCCCGGCGGCGCTGGAAAGGCCGTCTTCACAAAACATCATTGGGCATCCGAGTGTGGCCTTCCAGCCCGTTTCGCTTGATCCAGGCTTTTTTGCAGCCTTTCGCTTTCACGGCGCAATCACCTTGAACGGAAAATTAGCCGTCGCGGCGCGGTTGTGCGTGTCGGTGACTCGGAGATGGACGCGGTAGTCTCCGGGCTTTTTCGGGGCGCGGAAAGTGGCGTGAGGGCCTTCGGCTTTCACGACACAATCGGGCAGCGGCTTGGTGGGGCGTTCTCGGCCTTGCTCGTTGCGGCCGGCGCTTTCGACGGTGACGGTCCAGTGCCAGGAAAGCTCGTCGCCATCGGGATCGGTGGCCTCGGCTTGCGCTTGGAACTCACTGCCTGCCGCGATCTCTTTTTTCGCCGCGTCGCTGATGAGCGGCGCGAGTTCAGGGGCATGATCGGTCGGTGGTGAGCCTTTCCAGAGTTCGTGCATGACATCGCGCACGTTGGTGGACTCGCCTTGCTCGGTGAAGATGCCAAACCACGTCGCGGTGGCTTCTTGTTTCTGGCCCCAGAGGAAAACGTAGCTGCCCCAGCAATCGCCGCCGGGCTGGATGGCGGCTTCGTAGCCTTTGCGGATCGTCTTGGCC